>JBJFCA010000171.1:0-12143 GCA_051888725.1 Lachnospiraceae bacterium | reverse complement strand
AGATAAGTACCCAGATATTCATGTCCTACAAGACCTACCACGGATGCCATAAACAGAATCAGTGTGGTCCAGGAAATACCAATAATTCTTGACTTCTTCATTTCCTTTTCGGACTTGATGGACATATATCTTACCAGAATATGAGGCATACCGAAATACCCAAGGCCCCAGCCGAGGCCGCTTAAAATATCAGAAATGCTCTTCCAGTCGAATTTACCGCTGGATAACAGGTTGTAATAATTTTCTCCTGTTTCCACTGCCGCAAGCGGTGTGAAATCACCGGTCTTCATAACGAAGCAGGCAATGATGGGTGTTGCCATCAGCGCTGCCAGCATCAAAAGCCCCTGGAAAAAGTCTGTCCAGCAGACGGCATCAAAGCCGCCCAGTAAAGTATAAATCAGAATGATAATCGTAGCGATTGCCATTGTCCAGGTCTTGTCCACGCCAAAAATGGTATGGAACAGATCGCCGCAAGCCACAATACTGGATGCGGAATAGACACAGTATGCAATAATGAAAATCACTGCACAGATTACCTGCAACACATGACTCTTTGACAGGAACCTGCCGGAAAGGAACTGAGGAACCGTAATGGCATCATTTGCCCTGATGCTCGCACGTCTTAATCTGGGTGCAATAAAAATCCAGGCTGCTGCCGTACCGAGGAACAATCCCACGGAGATCCAGACCTGTCCAAGTCCCAGCAGATAAATGGAGCCGGGCAGTCCCATCAGAACCCAGGCGCTCATATCTGACGCCCCTGCGCTGAGTGCTGCCACCCATCCGTTCATCTGTCTGCCGCCCAGGAAATAATCCTTGTCGCCATGGTTCTTTTGCTTTCTTCCTCTTAAAAAGAAATATACGCCAACGCCTAAAACCACACACAGATAGCACAGGAATGCTATCATTTCACTGACACTTCCACTCATATCGTCCACCGCTTTCTATTAGTTTTTCTAATGTATTGTAAATTTTTCTTAACACTTATGCATTGTACTGAATTATTCTATTAAATGCAAGTCCTTTCTTGCATTTTTCCAAATTTATGTTATCATAATATTAGTTTTTCTAATATAAACAGAAAATTACGGAGAGAAAACAGATGAGTATCAGAAAATATGCCGCCTTTGAAGCCGTGGTGGAATGCGGTTCCGTTACAAAAGCCGCCCAAAAACTCGGGCAGACACAGTCCGCTGTCACGCAGCTTCTGCATGCCCTGGAAAAAGAATGCTCTGCCACGCTGCTTGTTCGTAACAAAGCCGGCGTGCGCCTGACCCCTGAGGGTGAAAAACTTCTTCCTTATATAAAAGAGATTCTTCTTGCCGAAGCACGTTTTCGAAAAGAAGCTGCCGTTGTTGCCGCTTCTTCCGACGGGCTCATCAAAATCGGTACCTTTACCAGTGTTGCCGTCAACTGGCTGCCGGAAATCATAAAAGAATATCAGAATATTGAACCCGGTATCCGGTTTGAACTGATGGATTTTGGTTACAACAAAATCGAAGAAGCTATGGAAAACGGAAATATGGATTTTTGTTTTGTTCCGCTTCCCCTCAGTAAAAAATACCATACCATCCCACTGTGCCGGGACAGGCTTTTAGCTGCCCTGCACAAAGATCATCCCGCTGCGCATGAAAGAAGCTGTCCGGTATCCCTGTTTGAAACCGAGCCCGTCATCAGCCTGATTGATACCATCGACAGAGATGCCCGGACCGTACTGCAGGACTGCGGTATCAGGCCCAATATCCGCTACACGGTGGAAGACGATTATGCGATGCTTGCCATGGTAGCCAAAAATCTGGGGATCTGTATTGTGCCGGAGCTCATTTTAAACGGCAGCGAAAAGAACATTGTCTTTCTGGAACTGAATCCTCCCGCTTTCCGTACCATCGGGATTGCCTTTCCGTCCTACAGGGATGCCAGTCCCTGTGCCAGACGTTTTGCGGAATTTGCCGCCTGCTGGGTACAGCGTGAATCGGCAGGTCCTGCACAAATATAAGCGGTTACATCTAAGTCTTGAGATATGCGGATAAACTTGTTATACTGTGGATATTGCAGACATCCATTGAAACGGAACGAAAAAGAAAAACAGTAAATAGATTGTAAAGAGAAAGGCATGGTTATCTTATGTGGATTGCAGATCAGTGGAAAGACTATGAGGTTCTGGATACCTCAAACGGAGAAAAATTAGAGCGTTGGGGGAAATACCTGCTGGTACGTCCCGATCCCCAGGTCATCTGGAATACCCCTCATGAGCACCCGGGCTGGAAAAAGAAAAACGGGCATTACCACAGAAGCAGCAAGGGCGGCGGTGAATGGGAGTTCCTTGATCTTCCCAATGAATGGAGTATTTCTTATAAAGATCTGACCTTTCATTTGAAGCCCTTCAGCTTCAAGCATACCGGTCTTTTCCCGGAGCAGGCTGTCAACTGGGACTGGTTCTCTTCCCTGATCAAAGGTGCCTCCCGTCCCATAAAGGTGCTGAATCTGTTTGCCTATACCGGCGGTGCAACCATTTCTGCTGCCAAAGCAGGAGCGCAGGTGACGCACGTGGACGCCTCCAAAGGCATGGTGTCCTGGGCAAAAGAAAATGCTGCTGCCAGTGGGCTTTCGGATGCCCCGATCCGCTGGCTTGTGGATGACTGTACCAAATTTGTAGAACGTGAGTTAAGGCGCGGTAACCACTATGACGGCATAATAATGGATCCCCCGTCTTACGGCAGGGGACCCAAAGGTGAAATCTGGAAAATAGAGGAAAACATTTTCCCTTTTATAGAACTGACTACTAAGCTTTTATCCGACAAGCCCTTATTCTTCCTGATCAATTCCTATACCACCGGGCTGCAGCCTGCGGTATTATCCTATATGCTGAATCTGACCGTAAAGAAAAAATTCGGAGGACATATCCTTGCGGATGAAATCGGACTGCCCGTGAGCGGAACAGACCTGGTACTGCCCTGCGGAGCCTCCGGCAGATGGCAGGCATGAAGCCTTACGCATCGAAGGCTTTGAACTTTTCATATATACTGTCGTACTGATTAACAATTTCCATGTATCTTTCCATGGTCATGTTGCGCTGCTTCTCATACTGGCCTGTGATGACATCGAAATTTTTCAGCACCACGTCCACGGCTTCTTTGCTGATCTTGCCGTTTTGTGCATCCCCGTTTAAGATGCCTTTGATCTTCTCCGGAGGGAAAGAATCCTTGTAGCTTCTCTTACTGTAGAGGGCGCTTAGGATATCCCCCACCGCTACAATCTTTTCCAGCAGGGAAAGATCCTCATCCTTTAAGCCTGCAGGATATCCTGTGCCATCCAGTTTTTCATGGTGTCTGACTGCGACATTGACGATTCTCTCGTCCATAAGGCCATTTAAAATTCTGCCCGTGATCACCACATGGGCTTTCATAACGCGCATTTCCTCATCCGTCAGCCTTCTGGGAGCCTCTAAGATGGACAGGGGAATCACAATCTTACCGATATCATGCAGCAGCGAACCATAGTACAAAATCTCCAGATCTCTGGTTCCCACATTCATCAGCTTCGCAATCTCCAGAGAGAATGCCTTGGTGGACATGGTATGAATCACCGTCTGCTGGCTTCTGAAATCAATGGAATAAACCAACATTTCCAGAAAACCTTTTTTCTGTCTGTCGCTAAACGTGGCATCGGTAAACAACTCCCGCATTTCCTTTTGATATTCCCCGGTTTTCAGTTTCTCCAAAATATTATATTTACGCTGTGCCAGATAAAAACGTTCCAGCGCCGTCTGGGAAAAATCCATATTGGACATTCTGGAAAAATAATCCTTGGGCATACTGTGCCCTTCCACTCTGGCAAACACATCCATTTTATCTGCTATGGTCAGATACTGTGCTTCCCGCAGGTATGTACTGTTGATCTGTCCATGAAGTCTGTAAGGCAGATGATGGTAAAGCACCACATCCGCTTTGTCTCCGACCGGAGAAAGATACCGCAGGAACAGATAACCGTAGATGGAATGTGCCCATACATTGGTGGACTCAAGTGCCGCCAGGGAAATACGGTTGCCATTGGTCTTGATTGCACCCACATCATGCAGCATGCCAATCAGAGCCCACTCTGCGAGCTCTGTATCACTGTATTTACCTTCTACCTTCAGCATGTTGTAAAAAATATATCCGACTATATCACCATGCGCAAGCAGCCGCGCATTCATAGCTCCCATTGCGCGGCTGATTACCTGATAGATATCCAAGGTGCTTACAAGTTCTGTACGCATCTTCTGCCTCCTGCTTCCCATACTCCGACGTCCGCCCACCAATTCGTGCTGTGTGCCTGACGATTTCTTCGAAATCTATCGCTAACGCTCATTTTTATAATTATAACATAAGTTCAGGGAAAAAGAAATAGCGTCTTTATGCGGAAACATCCTCAAACTGCGAATTGTACAGTGCTGCATAAAAGCCGTTCTGTTTCAGCAGTTCTTCGTGATTGCCCTGCTCCACGATATCTCCGTCCTTCATTACCAGAATCAGGTCTGCTTCCTTTATGGTGGAGAGTCTGTGGGCAATGACAAAGCTGGTTCTGCCCTTCATCAGATTCTGCATGGCCTTCTGGATCCTGCCCTCGGTTCTGGTATCCACGGAACTGGTCGCTTCATCCAGAATCAGGATGGGATTGTCCGCAAGAATTGCCCTTGCAATGGTCAGAAGCTGCTTCTGTCCCTGGGAAACGTTGCTGGCATCCTCATTCAGTTCCATGTTATAACCGCCCGGCAGTGTCTTGATAAAATGATGGGCATGCGCCGCCTTGGCTGCCGCTATGACTTCTTCATCCGTGGCGTCAAGCTTTCCGTACCTGATGTTTTCCATGATGGTGCCCTTAAACAGCCAGGTATCCTGCAGTACCATACCAAAGCTTTCTCTAAGTTCTCCTCTGTTAAATTCTTTTACATCATGTCCGTCCACCCTGATGCAGCCACTGTTCACATCATAGAAGCGCATCAAAAGCTTTACCATCGTCGTCTTACCGGCACCGGTGGGTCCCACAATGGCAATCATCTGTCCGGGCTCCACTTTGCAGGAGAAATCCTTTATGACGATTTTATCCGGTGTATAACCGAACTCTACATGTTCAAAATCCACTTTTCCTTCTACGTGGTCCAGATGAACGGGATTTTCCACTGTCACGTCCTCTTCCTGTTCCTCTAAGAATTCAAAGACTCTCTCTGCTGCTGCCGCAGTGGACTGGAACATATTGGACACCTGTGCAAGCTGTGAAATCGGTTGTGTAAAGTTCTTCACATACTGGATAAAAGCCTGAATCTCACCAACCGTAATCACGCCCTGAATGGCAAGAATACTGCCACTGATTGCTACTGCCACGTATCCGAGATTGCCCACAAACGTCATGACCGGCTGCATCAGACCCGACAGGAACTGGGATTTCCAGGCAGATGTATACAGGATGTCATTGGTCTTACGGAATTCCCGGATTTCATCTTCTTCCTTATTAAATGCCTTTATGATATTCTGGCCGGAAAAAGTTTCCTCGATCTGTCCGTTGATCTTACCAAGGTAAGTCTGCTGTGCCACAAAGTATTTCTGGGAAAATTTCACAACAACGCTTATCAGCACAGCGGAAACCGGCAGCACCACAAATGCAATGAGCGTCATCAGCGGACTGATGGAAAGCATCATGACAAGGACACCGATAATGGTCGTAACCGATGTAATAAGGGTCGTAATGCTCTGGCTGAAGTTCTGCCCTAAAGTATCCACATCATTTGTGATTCGCGAAAGTACCTCTCCCACGGTCTTGGATTCAAAATAGGCCATGGGCATACGGTTGATCTTCTCCGAGATCTCTTTTCGGAAACGGTAGGACAGCTTCTGGGCAATCCCTGTCATCAGGTATCCCTGCACAAAGGAAAGCAATGCACTCAGCACATACAGTCCCAGCAAAAACAGCAGAATCTTTCCGATTCTGGTAAAATCTATCCCACCGGTTCCGGATATTTTTGCCATCAGACCGTTAAACAGTTCTGTCGTTGCTTTACTTAAAATCTTTGGTCCGATAATATTAAATGCGGTACCGCCGATGGCAAAGATCATGACCACAAGCACTGCATATTTGTAATTTCCCATATAGCGAAGCAGCTTGCCAAGTGTGCCTTTAAAGTCTTTTGCCTTTTCTCCGGGAGCTCCCGGCGGTCCTCCCATGGGGCCTCCATGGTGCGGTCTTTTTCTGTTTACCTGTTCACTCATGCCTGCACGCCTCCTTTCAGTTCACTCTCCGAAAGCTGGGATCTTGCGATTTCCTGATAGGCTGCACAGTTCTCAAGCAGTTCGGCATGGGTTCCTATTCCCGCAATGGCGCCGTTGTCCAGCACAATGATCTGGTCAGCATGCAGAATGGTGCTGATTCTCTGTGCCACAATCATCACGGTTGCATCCTTAACCTTCTTTCCCAGTGCCTTTCGCAAAGCAGCATCCGTCTTGTAATCCAGGGCGGAAAAGCTGTCGTCAAACAGGAAAATCTTCGGTTTTGCCGCAACTGCCCTGGCAATGGACAGTCTCTGCTTCTGCCCGCCGGATACATTGGTACCACCCTGGGAAATCGGACTTTCAAAGCGTTCCGTCTTGCTCTCGATAAATTCCGTTGCCTGTGCAATTTCGGCAGCTTCCTTCATGCCCTCATCCGATATGTTTTCATTGGCAAATTTAATATTGGAAGCAATATCTCCGGAAAAAAGGACTGCTTTCTGGGATACCAGTCCCAGTGCACTTCGCAATTTTTTCTGGGAGAGCTTGCGGATATCCACCCCGTCCAACGTGATCCTGCCTCCTGTCACATCATAAAATCTGGGTATCAGATTTAACAATGTTGACTTACCGCAACCGGTACTGCCGATGATTGCCGTTGTCTGTCCGGGAAGCGCCGTAAAATTAAGATCATGCAGGGCATCTTCATCCGCACCGGGATACCGGAAGTTCACATGTTCAAAAGAAAGGACACCTTTAACCTCATTCAGGTCTGCATCCTGTGTTTCTGCCGGATCTTTGATAACGGGATCTGTGGACAACACTTCCTCAATACGGTCTGCAGCCACACCGGCTCTGGGCAGCATGATGGATACCATGGTCAGCATTAAGAACGACATTACGATCTGCATGGTATAGGTGATGAACGCCAGCATGGAACCTACCTGCATGGTTCCCTGGTCGATCTTCTGACCGCCAAACCACACGATCATAATACTGATGGCATTCATAATCAGCATCATCACCGGCATCATGAAGTTCATGACCCTGCCGGTAAACAACTGTGTCTTCATCAGATCTTTGTTGGCTTTGTCAAATCTCTTCTCTTCAAATTTCTCCCTGCTGAATGCACGGATAACCGGAATACCGGTCAGAATCTCCCTGGAAATGAGATTCAGATTGTCCACCAGTTTCTGTAATATCTGAAATTTGGGCATGGCTGTCACAAAAAGCACCATGACCAACGCTAAAATGGCACCTACTGCCACCCCGATGATCCAGCCTAAGCCGGTACCGGTCTTGACCACCTTGATCACGCCGCCGATACCGATGATGGGCGCATACAGCACCATACGCAACAGCATGACAATCACCATCTGCACCTGCTGGATGTCATTGGTACACCGGGTGATTAAGGAAGCCGTGGAAAAGCGGTCCATTTCCGCACCCGAAAAGGAAAGTACCTTCCGGTACATTTTTTCTCTAAGAGAACGTCCGGTCTTTGCTGCTGTCAGGGACGCAAAATAACCGGTCAGAATCGTTGCGGCAAGCATCAGGGCTGAAAGTCCTAACATTTTAAGCCCCGTGGACCATAAATAGGAGGTCTGCACCTTATCCGTATTGATTCCCAGTGCCTCATATTCCTGTTTCACGAATAAAACAGCCTGTCCGCTCACAATGGCATCACTTAAGTCCCCCATTTCGGAAAGAGCCTGTTCCCTGATCGCAATAAGCTCCTCCTCGGATACCATGCCGTTCTCAAACATGGCTTTGATCTCTTCCATATTATAAGGCGTCTGCCCGCTCTCTGTCATGGAGAGAAATACCATGGGAAGCTTTAAGGCCTCATCCACTGCTTCACAGGTTTTTTTATCCTTATGTATGAGCAGATAATTTCCATCCGCATCCTGCCCGTAGGCTTCTTCTGTTACCTTTTTCTCCTCGTCCGTCATAAAAAGAGACAGGTTTTCATACGTTTCTTCCCGCATCTTCTCCGGCGCTGCATAGGCGATGCCTCCCTGTCCGATTCCCACGTCCACGATGTCGGAAGTATACTGTGGCAGTCGAAGATCACAAAATGCCTGTACCACAAGCAGGAGAAAAATCACAAGTGTAGCCGGCCAGGATTCTGCCAGATATTTAAATATTTTTCTCATATTCCCTCTTTCTGCCGTTTTCACGGCCCTTTCATACATTATTTCATTTTATTAACCTTACTTTTTTATGTCAATAAAGAAACTATAAACTTACCCTTAATTTTTCCGTTAAAAAAGCGGGTACAAAACTGTACCCGGCTTCAATTCCAGACGTCCTTCCAATCCGTCAGTCCGTCTATTCTTCCCATAAAAGTGCTTCTTCTGTGTAGATTAAGGCAGTCTGTACCTTTTGTCCCGTAAGCGCTTCACTTCTTTTGTCCGGTGCCTGCCCGCCTACAAATATCCTGGCTGTTCCATCACTGATCCGGAAATTGCCATTCTTGTCATAGAGTCCGAAGGCTTCCCTTGCCAGCGAAATTTCCACTTCTTTTTCTTCGCCGGGCTTTAGCGCCACCTTGCGTATGGCCTTAAGCTGTGCATTGGGGGTATCCTCTTTTTCGATCTTCACATACACCTGCAGGGTTTCCACGCCCGCACGGTGACCTGTATTCTTTACCGTAACACAAAAGCCGATGCCGTCCGTATCCGGTTTTTCCTGATGAAGCTTCAGCTTACTGTACTCATAGGTGGTATAAGACAGACCGTAACCGAACGGATACAGGGCTTCTTCCGTCATGTAGCGGTAGGTTCTGCCTTTCATGGAATAGTCCGTAAATGCCGGCAGATGATCTGCACTCCTGTAAAACGTAATCGGCAGATGGCCCTCCGGGTTCACGTCACCAAAGAGAATCTTTGCCAGTGCCCTGCCGCCTTCCGCTCCGGGATACCAGCCCTGTATAATGGCAGGGATATGCTCATCCGCCCAGTTTATGGCCAGCGCACTTCCGGACAGCAGAACAAGGATCACGGGTTTGCCGCTGTCATAAGCAAGCTTTAATATCTCCTCCTGTCTGCCCGGCAGATTTAAGTCCGGCTTGTCACCGCTGGCATACTGGTTGCCGGTATCCCCTTCTTCGCCTTCCAGACCTGCATCCAGCCCCAGACACATCACAATGACATCACTTTCCGCACAGACCGCTTCCACCTCGGAATTTCTGTCCTGTCCTTTGCTCAAAGCACTGACGCTGCCCAGATGCAGATGACAGCCCTCCGAATACAGCACCCTCACATCATCCCCAAGATATTCCCGGATGCCCTCGGAAACCGTAACATAATGGGAAGCTGTTCCCTCATAATTGCCAACAAGCGCTCTTCTGTTGTCCGCATTGGGTCCTATGATTCCCAGTGTCCTGATTTTCTTTTTGTCAAGCGGCAGTAAACCGTCCTGATTCTTTAATAACACCATACATTTTTCTGCTGCCGTAAGATTCAGTTCCCGCATTTCTTTGCTGTCCACAACCGTATACGGGATGTCATCAAACGGTGTTTTTCCCCTTTCCTCAAACATTCCCAGTTTCATCCTGGTAGTAAACAGATGCTTCAGTGCTTCATCCACCCGTTCCATGGGAATCAGACCTGTCTCTACCGCTTCTTCCACATAAACAAACAAATCCCCGCAATTTAAATCACAACCGTTATTTACCGCCAAAGCTACTGAATGCAGGGCATCCTCTGTCACCTTGTGCCCTTCATGGAAATCCCTGATTGCCCAACAGTCCGATACCACATGCCCTTTGAAGCCCCATTTTTTCCTGAGGATATCCGTAAGCAGTGTCCGGCTGCCGCAGCAGGGCTCTCCGTTTGTGCGGTTGTAGGCTCCCATGATGGCTTCTACCTTTCCCTCCTGTACGCAGGCCTTGAATGCAGGCAGATAAGTCTCATACAGATCCTGTTTGGAAACGACGGCATCAAACTGATGGCGCAGGGATTCCGGCCCGCTGTGTACGGCAAAATGCTTGGCACAGGCTGCCGCCTTTAAGTAATTCTCATCATGCCCCTGAATTCCCTCTATGAAACGAACCCCCAGCCTGGAGGTCAGATACGGGTCCTCCCCAAAGGTTTCATGTCCTCTGCCCCATCTGGGATCTCTGAAAATATTCACATTGGGCGACCAGAAGGTAAGTCCTTTATAGATATCCGTATCCCCGTATTTTTGCTGGACATTAAATTTGGCGCGTCCCTCCGTGGAAATGGCATCCGCAATTTTTTCCGCCAGATCCTCATCAAAAGTAGCTGCCAGTCCGATTGCCTGGGGAAAAATGGTTGCGGTTCCCGCACGTGCCACCCCATGCAGGGCTTCATTCCACCAGTTATAGGCCTTAATACCCAGCCTTTCAACGGCAGCTGCGCCATGTACCATCTGGGAAACCTTTTCCTTCAGCGTCATTTCCTGTATGAGCTTTCCGGCACGCATTTCATATTCTTTGTTTTTTTCTGCATTTTTTGTCAGTTCCATATCCTACATCCCCACTGTTTTTTTAAGAACCGGTACTTTGGAAAGTGCAAAGACCGTAATCCCGCTGACCGCAGTCAGCAGCGCTACCACAAGCGGCACGGCAACAAGCGCCGGGGCAAACAGGGTATCACCGCCCAGCCATCCATACACACGCAGGAAAAACGGATGGATGAGATAAATTCCAAGGGTAAGTGCCGACAGCTTTGCCCTAGCTGTCTGCCTTGCCCTGCCATGAAACAGAACAAAAATACTGCCTGCTGCCACAAATGCCGTAATGGAAAACGGAGTATTTAAGATTGTGGACAGCACCCCTGTTTTCACCGACCACAGATTGCAGACCGCAATTTCAATCCCCATTGCCACTGCACCGGCAAACCCTGTAGCAAACATCTTTTTACGGGAAAGTGCCGGCAGGTATTCATGGAGCAGATGGCCCAGCATAAAGTACCCCGCATATCCGCCAAAGGCAGAACAGTCAAACTGCGTATAAAGGCTTTCCACGATGGTGCGGTACGGAAAATCAAATTTCAGAATGGTCGGGAAAAAGACCGAATAACCAAAACAGAAAAGACAGAACAGGATACACTTTCCCTTATCTGCCGCAAAGGATTTTAAAAACGGTACAAGAAGATAGAGAATCACCATCATGGGAAGATACCACAAATGATAAATACCCTTCCCCAAAAGCGTGTTTAACACGATTTCCTGTTTTACATTTTCAAAATTCAGGACAGTACCGTTTTCTATAAAGTTTATTATATTATAAAAACACAGCCAGAAAAAATACAGAAAAATCAGTTTGGGAATCTTCCTGCCATACAGCTTTTTCGTATCCTCCGGATAATCCGGGGAAAGCAGCAGCGCCCCGCTGATCATGACAAACAGCGGCACCCCCAGAATGGACAGGCAGTCCAGTCCGTTCATCACAAAAAAACGCAGGCTGTCCACCGGCAGCAGCTCCAGACAAAATGCCGATACATGCACCCCCACCACCAGCACGCAGGCCAGTATTCTTAAATTTTCCAGATAACCGATCCGTTTCATGTTTTCTCCTTCAGGGACGGTTCTTTTGTCACGATGTCTGTCCCTTTGTCATATATCGATTATTCTACTATTATACCGATAGTCAAATATTCCTGCAAGATTTGATTATACGAAAGGTATCGTACTTGTCTTTCCCCTGTAAATAGGGTAAAATAGTGCGTAACATTACAGAGGGACAGACATCGTGACAAAAGAACCGTCCCCGGAAAGAGGGCTAAACTATGTGGGCATATGAAAGTGTATTTTATCAGATTTATCCTTTGGGCTTCTGCGGTGCGCCGTTTGAAAACGACGGCGTTCTGACACACAGAATTAAAAAGGTGGAGGACTGGATTCCTCATATGAAAAAACTTGGCATCGATGCCA
>JBJFCA010000170.1:0-12199 GCA_051888725.1 Lachnospiraceae bacterium | reverse complement strand
AATTGATTACAATAGCCTCAGGCTTTCTTCCTGCGAAACTCCATGGCATCTCATGGGGTTTCTTTCCTTTCGGAAATGTGTCATAACTAAATCCATACGATTCATAATACAACGGGATCAGCTGCTCTGCACTTTTTACTTCCGGATTGTCCGTATACCCGGAAATAATACCATATCCGCTTATCGAAAACATACTGTAATCCGCCTTCAGTAATGCAGCTGTTTTATATGCATATGCCTTCGTCACATCCTCTGTTGCCGTAGAGAAAGAATGCAGGGGATCTTCATCATCTACTCCATATCCACAGGTAATGGAATCCCCGATAAATTCTATCAGATGTTCTTTGCAGGAAGCGGGTACAATAGTTTCCCCGTCCGCAATGTCGGGATCTTTTATCCCTAAAACAGACATGGCACATTCCGATAATTTAATGATCCTGATCAGGACTTCTTTTTTCTCTGTGCTCTCCCATATCGTATAAGTCTTTTCTGCACAGTCCAGTAAGTCATCCACTACACGCTTATCATCTGCATAAACCGCAAATCTGGCATAGTTTCCATGATTATCAGGGACTGTGGCTGCCGGGCCTCCTACGGCCGTAATTGTGAGTTTTTTCCCGGTATAAATAAAAGAAGCCCCTGTGCCGGACAATGTCAGCCACAGGGTATCCTCTTCTTTGTATGTACGGCCTGTCAAAAGAACATTTTCTTCTGTCAGTCTGATTTTCATACGGTTATATCTCTCCTATTCTTCTTCCGGTGCATTCTTAAGAAGCAGATTTGCAAGAATACCTAAAATCAATGCGCATGCTACGGAAGTAATGGTAACTGCACCGAAGGTAAGGGTCAGTCCACCGATACCTGCAATCAGAATGACGGACACCACAAAGAGGTTTTTGTTCTTGTTCAGATCCACATTCTGAATCATCTTTAAGCCGGATACTGCGATAAATCCGTAAAGAGCCATGCAGACACCGCCCATTACGCAGGAAGGAATGGAGTTTACAAAAGCAATAAACGGAGAAATGAAGGAAACTAAGATAGCACCGATTGCTGCTGCAATGATGGTTGCCACGGACGCATTCTTCGTAATTGCCACACAGGCAACGGATTCTCCGTATGTAGTATTGGGACAGCCTCCGAAGAAAGCACCTACCATGGAACCGACACCATCGCCCAAAAGGGTTCTGTGCAGACCGGGCTTCTCCAAAAGGTCTCTTTCAATAATGGAGGAAATGTTTTTGTGGTCAGCAATATGCTCTGCAAATACCACGAATGCAACGGGCACATAAGCTGCTGCGATAGTAAGCACATAAGAACCGGTGAGACCATCCAGTCCCTCAAACGCGGTAAGGAATGTGAAATCCGGTACCTGAATGAAAGTTTCCAGGGTGACACCATTTGCGACCAGATTGCTGAAATACTCAAAGCTTAAAAGCTTCAATCCGTCATTGCCGGTTGCATTACCAATCAGTGTCACAATAAGACAGAAAGCGTATCCGGCCAGAATACCGAAAATGAAAGGGATTAATTTGGCAGTTTTCTTGCCAAAGGTGGAACAAAGCATGGTAACGGTCAGCGTAACCAGTCCGGCCAGTAAAGCAAGAATCGGATAAGCCACGGAAACGCCGTCTACCTTAACACCGCCTGTGGTCAGATCTCCCACTGCATTGCCTGCAAGGGACAGTCCGATAATTGCAACGGTAGGTCCGATAACAACGGCAGGCATCAGCTTATTGATCCACTTTACACCGACTACCTTTACGATTGCTGCAATCACTACATAAACAAGACCTGCAAAGACAGCACCTAAAATCAGTCCAACATAGCCGACCTGCATGGCAACGCCACCTGCAAATGCGGTACACATGGATCCGATAAAAGCAAAGGAGGAGCCTAAGAATACCGGGCTCTTCTTAGCAGTAAAGAGTACATAAACCAGGGTACCTACGCCTGCGCCAAATAATGCTGCGGCAGAGCTCATACCATTTCCTACAATGATGGGTACAACCAGGGTTGCCGCCATGATTGCCAGAAGCTGCTGGATGGCAAACACTACCAATGCACCGAATTTCGGTTTGTCTTCCACTTGAAAAATCATTTTCATTTTTTTGTCCTCCATAAGAATTTGTTTGATAGATAGGCCATTTTTTACCTTTTAAGATACTAACATAGTGCCTTAAATTTGTAAATAAAAATGTCGAAAAAAGACTCTTTTTACTTACAGTCTATCTTTACAACAAACTGCCCGCTCTTATATTCCACCTGTAACCGGTATCCGTGAAATTCACAGATATTCTTTACAATAGCAAGCCCCAGGCCACTTCCGGTTTTACCGCTGCGACTTTCACTGCCCACCACAAAAGGCTCACAAAGCTTATCCGCCACTTTGGACAAGTCCGTCTCACACAAATTTGTCATCGTTATTTCTGCATTGTTCAAACTCACCTGAACCGTACTGCCCGGCGTTGCATATTTCACGGCATTTCCCAGCAGATTATCCGCCACCTGTAACATCAGTCCCCGATCCGCCTTTAATGTGAGTGCTCCATCGATTGTCACGCACAGATCCTTTTCTTTTAATTGCAATCCGTATCTTTCCTGCACTTCGCCAAACAACTCTGCCACATGAACCGTTTCCCGTTTCAGATGAAATCCTTCTTTTTCCACTTTGGACAGCTCCAGCACCGATTCAATAATCCGGTTCATGTACTGCACATTTTCCTGAATTTCTTTTGCATAATGCGCCTGCTTTTCCGGTACCATATTATTCTCCAGATTTTCCGCATATCCGGAAATTGACATGAGTGGACTTTTCAAATCATGCGCCATGGTATTCATAAGGTTTTTGCGATAATCCTCCATGTCGTACTGTGCCTTTAAAGCAGCATGGGAAATCTTTGCAAGTACAAAAGCCAGCAGACTTCCCAGAACAAGCACTGCCGCTGCAATAAATCCTATGCTTTTGCCCCATACCTTCCAGACATCATAGTGCATGCAGCTTAATAAAGTCACCGCCCTGCCATTACACAATTCCTGCGATCTGTATGAAACCAGGGTTACCGTAAACGCTGTCGTATTCTCACTATCCCACTCATTTTCTCCCTCTTTCACACGCTGATAGGTGTCCTGCATCACCTCATAGGAGTTATCCATGCAAGGCTCCTGTACCTTCCAAGGATTCGTTTTGCTATAGCCAACTATCAGGGGATGAAGTTTAAAATTTCCCTCTCCTAATGTTTGCTTTTCATAACCTTCCGGAATATCCTTTGGTTCATCAAAAGAACAATCCAGAGAACTTTCCCGAATTTCCTTCGCTTCCTCTAAATCAGACCAGTCATAGGATGTGACGGTTATGGTAAATGCTCCCGGAATCATTTCATCACCGGACATGTAAAAATACGGCATATCTATGTTTTCATAATATGTCCTGCCATTTTTCATGTTTTCCACCAGACGGTTCCGATACGCTGTCCACCCCGGAATCTTTTCTGTAGGATAAGAATATATTTTAGTCGGCGTCTCCTCTGTTTTGACACGCGGTATAAATATCTGCTCCTCGCAGCCTGCAATCAGCTTTTTGGTATCCGCTTCATACACCATAGAAGCTATTCCCTGCGCCTCTGCCTCGATTGCCCCCTTAAACATCTGCTGTTTTGCAAAGTTTGAAAGCCCCTCTTCCTGCGTATCTTCGATCCCATTGATACGTATATTCTCCTGAGAATAAAAATTATTTATTTGCTCATTTTTCATGTAAATTGTAAAGAAAACGAGGCAGCATATGCCAAGCAATCCGCAAACCGCCATAACTCTGATCCACTTTTCCAAATAAACCTTTGCAAATTTTTTTCTCTTCCGTGCTTTCATACTATAGGACTTTTTTTGTTTCATCATGATTTCCCTCTTTCATCGGTTATTTTATACCCTTTTGTAATAACCGTTTTTATCTGACTGCCTGCAGTTCCCAAAGCCTTGCGGAGCTTCTTGATATGATTGTCCAGCACCCTGTCATTTCCCTCATAGTCATATCCCCAGATACGGGTCAGCAGCAGCTCTCTCTCTAAGACATGGTTCTTGTTTTCCATGAGATATTTCAAAATCGCATACTCCTTGGGTGGTAAATCCACTGGCTCACCGCAAACCTTTACGGTAAAATTTGCCGGATTCAGCATAATCTCTCCACAAACCATGTCCGGCGAGGCAACCATCCCCTTTGCCCTCTTTAACAGAGCCAGCGTCTTGGCATAAAGCTCCGCCAGTGAAAACGGTTTTACAAGATAGTCATCACAACCCAGCTGATAGCCGTAGAGCACATCCTCCTCCTGATTCCTTGCAGTAAGAAAAATGATGGGTACAATGCTTTTTTGACGGATAGTCCTGCAGATCTCAAAGCCGTCAGCCCCGGGAAGCATCACATCCAGCATACACAGATCAAATTCCTGCTCATACACCGCATCCAGACCCTTTAAGCCATCTGCTGCCGTATAAATCTGAATCTCACCATTGCTTTTCGAGGTAAAATAATCTTCAATGACCTCCATTATCTGCGCATCATCCTCCACAAGTAAAACATGAAACACTGCTTTTCCCTCCGTTCTCAACTGTTGTGATGGTTACATAATAAATGGGGAATCTATCCTTTATGTGTCCTTATAATATATAGAATAAATAATATTGAGCATTTGTCAAAAAAAATTCCATCCGTAGCATCTGCCATTCTATTCGGCAATTATATGTCTACGGATGGAAATTTTCATTTAGATGTAAATCCTTTTAGCGTTTTATTTTAACATTAATAGTAACCGTGGCATCCTTGCTGATGCCATCTCTTCCTCTCAACTCCAGGGTTACAGGAATACTATATGACTTGCCGCTCACAGTGGCACCAACTGCATCACTGTCCGTAATCTGAACACATAACGTATCATATGAACCGCTGACAACAATGTCTGCAACCCCATCCTTATTACAATCAAGACTGCCCGTTGCACTATCTATGGAGCAGCCATCCGGCACAGAAAGCGTATAGTATCTGTACATATCGGGAGCCGACGCATATAAGGTCTGATTATTATCTAAAATCGTAACCTTGGGCTGTGATTGCTTCGGTTTCACTGTAAAAGTATTACTTGTGACAGTAAACTTATTGCCATCAGATGTGGAAAGCGTATACTCAATTGCCAGCTTATATGCCTGCCCTGCTTTGAGTCTGCCTACGCCATAACTTCCAACCGTTAAATAATAATGCCATCCTTTGCTGTATCCCTGTTCCAAGTCAAAATAATCACTGTACTCACCAACAAGTTTGCAACTTTCCAAAGAATATCCGCTTGCCATATTGCTGAATTTCGGGTCAACAAACACAATATTCTTTTTGGAACTTAAGAAAGAATTTGAACCATATGCCAGATCCAGACTTCCATTAGGGCTTACTCTCGCTGTGACAGGCTTATTGATTATATTAATCTTAAGCGTCAATGTGTTCATGACAGTTTTTTTGCCGGTTTCAACATTTGTATAATACGGTGTTACCTTATAGCTATATGTCCCTGCAGGAATCGTGGTATTCATCAACTTTGAATTATTCATTCTGATCTGAATCCCGTTGCCGGATTCCACTCCACCTGTCATCACAAGTAAATCGTCGTCCAGTAACTTTTGAGCTTTCGCATTTGAACCTTTAATGACAATATCCGAATAATTTACGCTATATCCATTCATATATACATATGCATAACAGGTATCCGGGGTTGAAGTATTAAAAGTAAATGTACCGTATGACAAATATGCTTTCGGCTTTATTACCTTAATGGTATGAGTTGTCTCTACAGGCTCTCTCCATCCCATAGAATTCAGGGTAAGTGTAATCTTTCTGGAATTCTCCTTACCGCTATAGACATATTCTGTATAGTATGATCCATCAGCAACTGTTAATTCCACATCCTTATCTTCGCACAGTACTTCATTATAGGAATAGGTACCGGAAGATTCCGAATCATAATAAAGGTAGGATTTGTTGGTTTTATCATAGATCCCAAATTCATTACCGTTTTGTCCGACAGAAGGAACAATGCTGCTGTTCGCATTCACGGTAACCAAAATCGGCTTTTTATAATTGTACTTCACGGAAAAATTACGAATGTAATATTTTTCCCGGTAACCTATAAGTTCGATTTCCAGTGTTCCCTTTGCCACGGAAGGATCCTTTAATTTTCCGTTTGCAATTTCAATCATTTCCTCTTGTGAAACATTTACCCAAGAGTACTGTTTGCCGGAACTGGTATAGGAATACCCTGTCATTGAGAATCCATTGCCTGCCCCATCTGACTCATCCTGCCATGTAACCTCGGACAGCATCGCCTTATCAGAAATCGTAAGCTGAATCGTTCCCATTTCATTTGTATAAAACAAATTAATGGGGCTGCTCATTTTTGCGGAAACAGACGGCTTCTTGTTCACTACGGAAACCTTTAAACTATAATCATATTCTGAACCGGCTCCCGTCGTCACACGAAGTATACAGTCATATGTGCCTGTTTTAATCTCATCCTGAGTCGGCACCACCAGATATTTATATTCGGAATACAGTGTCAGACTAAATTCCGGTATGACAGTTTTGTTATTCTTATCCAGCAGCTGAATGCTTCTGATCGTGTCTCCGTAAACCGGAACAATCTCTACCAAGCCTGCATTGCTGGCAAGACTTCTTCCGTTATAGTCATCATAATCATATGCTATATTTACAGTCGCCTTATTTGTATCAACACGCGGAGAATGATTCCTTACTTCCACAGCCAGTTCTGCCTGATACCCTGCCGCATCCTTTGCAACAACCGTTATAACCGCATGTCCTTCACCCTTTACAGATACCTTAGCAGTATGGGTATCCTGCTTAGATGCAGCGGCAACTGAAGCAACCTGCTTATCAGTAATTTTCCACTGTAATGCAGTCTCAAGCATTTCACCATTGCGATCCACTACGATTGCCTTCAGGTTAAAGTCTTTCTTATCCGCTACCGTATCAAAAATCACTTTATTGCCTTCGATCGTCACACCTTCCGTATCTGTGGTAAACCAAATGTCGGCAACCTGTTTTGCCTCTACCGCATTAATCTGATAAGTTGATGTGGCAAGAACCTGATTATTTTCTTTTGCCCTGACTTGCGGTTTTAATATATATTTACCCGCTTTCTGGGCTGTAACCGTGTAAACACCGGGAGTTTCCTCTACAAATGTAAGTCCTTCCACAGCCGGAAGTTCAACCGTATAAGCATCATCTGATACCAGTCCCTGAGAAATAATATCAACAGAAAGTCTGATGCTGTCACTTCCACCTGTCTCTAATACATGATTATGAATTGTACCATTCACCCATTCCGATGCATACACACCTGTAATTCGTCCGATATATACCCGGAAGACTGCTTCTATCGGATAATGTTCCGTTCCACTGTAAATAGCCTTAAAATCATAATAACTGACATCATTTGAATTGTTTGTAATAAGTGGAGTGTCCGGATATTCCCATTTCCAGCCGTCTGACCAGGATTCAGGGAAATTGACATCACCGATTTTACTGTTCACATTTGCCAGAGCATAAATAATTGTACCATTTCTCTCTGCCGGGAAATCTTTGATATTTAATTCTACCGTGATCTTATCCTGAATATACGGTACATCTGCATAATAATTTTTAGGAGTTACAGTTAAAGTTACCGTACCTGCCTTCACCGGTGTAATTACGCCGGTGCTGCTTACAGTTGCCACTGCTGTGTCGGAAACACTCCAGGCAAAATCCTGCGTTAAAAAGTTCTGCTTAGGACTGATTTCTCCCACTGCCGTATAAGTTACTCCGTCCGTAAGCGCCAGCGTATAGCTTCCGTCTTCGTTTGCAATTGCAGGATACCTGCTATTGCTGCTGGTGAATCCTGTAACATCAAATCCTTTACCGGCCACAGTTACGTTGACATTAATTGCTGCTTTCACACCATCTTTCTCAAAATCAACTCTGGTAGTGCCAACACTGTCTGCCTTCAGACTTCCTGCATTCCAGGAAACGATTCCCTCCTTTACGGGGGTAACTGTATAATCTGTTAACAATGTAAGTTTTCCGTCTGCACTTTGCTCATAGAAAGCTAAACCATTAATGGTGCTGTTTTTGTAAATGTTAAAATCCTCTGCAATACTTAACGCCTTAATCGTTCCATCTGCTTCTTTACAGCCAATCACAAATTCCTTTACCGTTACGCTGCAGGAAGTTTTTACTGTTTCGTCATAACGGGACTCTACAGTAATGACTGCTGTTCCAACCCCCTGTGCATAAACAGTACCCGTAGAAGAAACTGTCGCTACCGTCTCATCGCTGCTGCTCCACACCAGATCTTTTGCTGCTGTTTTGGGCTGTATCTCTGCTTTCAGATTTTTAAGGTCAAATCCTTCCATACCGCTTCCGGCATATACTGCATTTAATGCAACCGCACTCTCTGACAAGGTAATTGTAGTCGGAGTTTCTGCTTTTCTGGTAGTGAATTTATAATTGCAATCCAGTTCTGCAAGCTGAATCAAGTTGTTATTCTCTGTTACATATAAAACTGCCTTTGAAATGGTATATTCGGTTTCAGGGAATAAATTGGAAAAAGTAACATTTTCGGTATAATTACTGCCTCTCTTTAGTAAAACCATTTGTTCCTGGCCGTCACTTAAAGTCAGGGCAACCTGAACAAGACTGTCCGCTGTGCTTCCCTTTGCAGCAACAGTGACAACCGTATTATTGTAGGATGACTTCTCTTCCTCTATTTTAAAATCCAGAGTATAATCATTTTTCTTTGTCGTAAACTGACTTACAACTTTTCTATCCCCGGCTGAAATAGCATCAGGAGAACTGCAATCATCCTGATCCGAAATCACAACGGCATAGTCATAAGTAGTTCCCGGCAAAAGATTGCTGATCATTTTAGAAAAAACTGCCGAAGACTCATTATAATAGCTATACCCCAGATTCAACCAGTTTTCCGCATTTTCCGCTTTATAGAAGCAATAAATATAAGAACCGATATTGGCATCATTCCCGCTAAAGTTAGCATTGATGTTCGCTATTGTGTAACCTGTCGATACTCCTGTACCTGATAAAATACGGGTATCCTCCAATGTCTTGAATTCTCCACTGCAGGCATTCTTCAAATCAGATATCCGTGTAACGCCGTAATCCCCGAATCCGATGCAGTATTCATAAGTGGTTCCAGCCTTTAATGGTTTATTATTATAAGAACTGATATGGAGACTTCCGATTGAAGACCATTGACTATACCAATATGTAATCTCCTTTTTCCATACATCAGTAGTTCCTTTCTCTTTGAGGAAAAGTGTCAGATAACCGCTCTCTGTGCTCGTTTCGCTCAGGGAATAACCCAGATATGCATCATTTAAACCGGGAGTAACAGAAGTAATTGTGATGCTTCTCATATCTTTGGGTGTGGTAAAAGTGAATGAAAAATATTCCACACCATTTTCATCCCGCATAGATACCTCATATTCCGTATTATCTTCTAATTCTTTAAATCTGATTTTTTCACTCCACTCGCTATAGGTGGATAAATGAACAGAACCCGCGCTCTGGTAATACTTTTCTCCTTTCGTTCGGATATATGCATATAAATAAATATTGTTGAAATTACTGAAATTAGCAATGCGGTTCTGGTTCAGTGTTATGATATATTCCTGTTCATCACGACTGTTATTTGTCACTTTATACGTGAATACTTCTTCTGCGGATGCAGTATGAACCGTATCATAACAAGTAAATATCGGTGTTCCGTCTGCACCGGTACTTAAAGTGCATTTTATTTTATATTCCGTATTCGGAGAAAGCCTTTTATAATTTGCAGATTTAATGGTTACCTGATATTCATTATCTGCATTTAATGTGGCACTTCCAAGCTCTGTATATCTGCCTCCATTCGGCATATAATACATTTCCAGGTAATAAGCGCCCGCCATCTCCCCTGAACTTTCCACCTTCCAGGTACGTACAAAATCAAACGCATTGATTTCATCTTCTCCCACCTTAACAAGCTGTGTTTCTGCGATACCTAACGTTGCAACAGTTTCTTTTTTTATACCGTCTGCCAGCAATACAAAATCATAAGTACCGCCCTGTTGCAAATTATTAACAGAAC
This sequence comes from Lachnospiraceae bacterium, assembly GCA_051888725.1. Lineage (GTDB taxonomy): Bacteria > Bacillota > Clostridia > Lachnospirales > Lachnospiraceae > Acetatifactor. The sequence continues at coordinate 2,024 of JBJFCA010000170.1, read as the reverse complement.
CTTCCATCAGCATTGAGCCGCTCAGAGGAATTGTTTTATATGCGTAATTCTCTGCGCTTCCCTGTAGTCTGTAGTATAATATAGCATTGGAAGATTCTTCATAGTTTTGAATCTGAATTTTATAATCTGCCTGACCGGCTACTTCTTTACTTGCTTCAACAGAAAACGTAACATCATTTTCCTGTATGGTACTCTCCGGAACGGTAATACTTTTTACAACTTTTTTATAGGTTAGACTGCCTATTTCAATCTGGATATTCACATCGTAGGCTGTACCTGCGATCAATGCCGGATTCTCATACTCATATATCAGTGAAAAGCTTTTTCCTTTATCAGTTGCTTCGATGCTGTCCAGGTTAGAATACTGCGTGACATTTTGCTTTATTCCTAATGCATCTGTAAATCCACAATGAAGATATGCATAACTGGAGACTCCCGTATAATCGGACACATCTGCTTTCACGGTCAGCTTTGAACCATCCTCCGATAAAGAGACATCATATTTTGGGTTCGATGTAGCTTCTATTGTAGGATAATTTATCGAACCCACACATTTCCCATATTTATTTATCAAATCAAAGGTATAGTCTGTTTCCGGCTGTAAACCTGTAATCAAATTATCGTACCAGCCCAAATGACAGTTCCATATCTTTGGCTCTTCCTCACTGTCGGTAGGTGCATAAAAAATGGTAAGTGCATCAAATACTTCCATGTCGAAGCAAACACTGGTCTCTGTGGCTATAGTGTCATGAATAATGAATGTTTCGTCCTGTATCTTCTGGTTCGTACAACCCGAAGCACTCTCGAAAATAGCCAAAATTCTTCCTGTATTGACATCCCGCAAATCAAACCATATCCTGTACTCACCATCATCGGTCACGCTTTGGGAAAGAGTTTCCTCATATCTGCTATCGGAGCATATGGTTGCGTTCCGGTAAGTTTCATAACTATCTCCTACTCTGCCTAAATATTCCTGTATATCGTAGCTGTCCTCTAATGTTTTTCCTTCTTTTTCATTTAAGGCAACATCACAGCGAATATTTCGATAACCGCTCCTTACACGCACAGAAAAGGTATAATTGTCCGTTTCAGCGACATAATTCTCATCATCCTGTTTTACAAGCGTGTATACAGCAGCTTTCTGTATCTCCATATCAAATGAGACTCCCACTGTATCCTGCGTATATGCCACAAGATAAATCGTATCTCCTTTTTTCATGGCATTTGTTTCCAGATTCAGTGCCATGTCGCTGCCAATGACATTGCTCCTGATTGGCTCTCTTGCGGTTCCGTTCTCATATTTAGCATACAAATCCACATAAGTGTAATCACTGCTGTTTTGTATCTTATCTGCATGAAAAACATAGGTACCGTCTTCCGGTGCCGTAAAAGAATAATAATGCTTAATATATTGGCTATTTTCCTCATCATATGCGGTCAGAGTGATAGAATTGGAGATCCCGCAAACCAGTGCTATCACATCTTCTTCAGATTCCATCCCGGCCGATATTTCCGGCTCAGCCGGTGCTTCCGTCTCAGTCGTTATTTCTGCCTCAGCCGGTGTTTCCGTTTCAACCGGTGTTTCCGTTTCAACCGGTGTTTCTTCCCCATCGTTACCGGAAACATCGCTTTCTGCGGTATCGTTTTCTGATACCGTCTCCATTTGTAAAGATGATGCATAAGCTGTCATGGGCGCCATTTCAAAGATCATGCATACAGCTAATGCAAATGCTAAGAGTTTTTTATACATTACCTCTTTTCTCCTTTCGTATTTTCCGAACCAGTTCTTTCTTCTTCCGTTCATTTTTCAATATAAGAATTTTGTCTCGAATCAATAATAAACGATATGTTTCTACATGGCAAGAAAAAAGCAGTAAAATCACAGTAAAAGTGCTCTTATCGCAATCTCATTTCATTTGTTCTCTCCATTCTTTTGCTGTTTTCCCAAATAATAAGATATATAATTTTCTTCCTCAAATTTTATTACTTGTATTTCTGTGTCATTAACCAATATTTAATTGCAA
>JBJFCA010000169.1:9075-12293 GCA_051888725.1 Lachnospiraceae bacterium | reverse complement strand
AACGGAAGGACCGTTTATGATGTCAGTCCGGAAGAATTTGCGGAGGATGTGTATCATATCATTGAAAATGGTGCCTGGCTGGCAGGAGGCTGCTGTGGGACAACGCCAGGGCATATAAAAGCATTAACAGACCGTTGCGCGGGGCTTTTGCCAAAGCCTGTTTCCCAAAAGACGGAAACCATCGTGACTTCCTGCTCCCGGGCAGTGGAGCTTGGCGGGAAACCAAAGATTATCGGGGAACGTATCAATCCTACCGGAAAATCCAAATTCAAACAGGCACTCCGCGACCACAATATGGAATACATCCTGGAAGAAGGTGTCAGACAGACAGATGCCGGTGCAGATATTCTGGACGTAAATGTGGGACTTCCCGAAATCGACGAAGTCAGCATGATGAAAGAAACGGTAACGGAACTGCAGGGGATCTTACCGCTTCCTTTGCAGATAGATACCACAAATGTTGAGGCCATGGAACAGGCCATGCGGATTTATAACGGGAAGCCCATGATCAATTCCGTGAACGGAAAAGAGGAAGTGATGCATGCCATTTTCCCGCTGGTACAGAAATACGGCGGCGTGGTGGTAGGACTTACCCTGGATGAAAGCGGCATCCCGTCTACGGCAAAAGGGCGTCTTGCCATTGCGGAGAAAATCTATGCGACGGCTGCCTCTTACGGCATTGACAGAAAAGATATAGTCATAGACGCATTGACTATGACCATGAGTACGGATGATACATCGGCACAGACCACCCTTGAGGTAGTAAAAACGATTCATGAACAGGGCGGGAAAACGGTTCTTGGCGTATCCAATATTTCCTTTGGACTGCCTCACAGAGAGCTGATCAATGCTGCATTTTTCACCATGGCAATGAGTGCGGGGCTTTCTGCCGGCATTATCAATCCTAATGTGCCCGCCATGCGGCAGGCTTACGATACCTTCTGCGTTTTAGGCGGCTACGATAAGCAGTGCATGCATTATATTGCAAAATACGCTGCCATGCAGTCGGTTACGGTAGTGGCAGCTCCGTCTCCTGTGGCGGCTCTGTCTCCTGTAGTGGCGGCTCTGCCTTCTGGGGCGGGTACCGGCACGGGGGCTCCCACTTCCGCAATAGCAGATTCTGCTTCCGGAACAGATGCCGGCATGGGGAATGGCGGGCAGGCTCCGCAAAACAGCGGACAAGCCCTGCAGAATTTTATCATAAAGGGTTTAAAGGAGCCGGCTTACCGTACCGCCAAAGCGCTTTTGAAAGATGAAGGTACGAATAAGCTTGCACCCATGGAAATGATAGACAAAGAACTGATTCCTGCACTGAATATTGTAGGAGAGGCGTTTGAAAACGGCACCATGTTTCTGCCCCAGCTTTTAATGAGTGCGGAAGCTGCCCAGGCAGGTTTTAATGCCATCAAAGAATATCTGGACAGTACCGGTACAAAACAGCAGAAAAAAGGCACGATTGTCATCGCTACCGTGAAAGGCGATATCCATGACATCGGTAAAAATATTGTGAAGGTGCTTTTGGAAAATTACGGCTATGAGGTGATCGACCTTGGCAAAGACGTTCCTCCCGAAGAGGTTGTGGAGGCAGTAGAAAAATCCGGTGCGCCGTTAGTGGGTTTAAGTGCGCTCATGACCACTACGGTTGCCAGCATGGAAGAAACCATAAAAAAACTTCGCGAAAAGGCGCCTCATGTGAAGGTCATGGTTGGCGGTGCAGTTTTAACCCAGGAATATGCCGATATGATCGGTGCTGATTTTTATGCCAAGGATGCCATGCAGTCTGTACGTTTCGCGGAAGAACTGTTTGCGTAAGGATGTTTATTCCGCCTGACTACCTTTCATCTGAAAGGTTTTGTTCTGTCAAGGTTGCAAGCACCCTTATCAGGACAAGACCCTGACAGAACAAGGCCCTGCATAATTTCGAATCTGTTGCAGGTACTGTCAAGAGGATGCGTTCTGTCCGTTTTCTTTTTGTGATATTATGTAATACTTGACGCTTGATATGAAACGGATAATATATCCAATAAAGAGATTTTATCCGTAGCTAATTGCCCAGTTTTGCATATAAACAGATGACTTGCAGTAGTTTTATCTGTAAGCAGTGGGCGGAAGGAACAGATAAAATAAATTGATTTTTTGCTTTTATATGTAAAATGAGGTGAAAACGGACATATAAAAAGATTTATGTCGGAGAATTATCGGTATACTAAGATAAGAAAATGCCCCGAGGTTTACTGTTTTGCAACAACGAAAGAGCGCTTGGATTGGCAGTTAAATGAGGAACATCGCCCAATGTATGGATATTATCTGAATGGTGAACTGACTGGGTGCTATTCTTTACGGATTCAAGATCATCACGAATGCGAATTGAATAATCTTTGTGTTCTTCCACAACACAGGCACAGGAAAATAGGCTGCCAATTATTGGAGAATGCATTTGAAAATGCTCGTAATATGAATTGTACAATCATGCATATAGGTATTGTAGAAGAAATTTTTTCCCATTTACGTGCGGCTATTTAGTCAAAGAGTTATTATTTTAACTTTTCATAGACTTCCTTTGATTCCGACCGGGTGCCCGTATAGACGGTACTCTCTGCAATAACCTCCATGATGAAATATCCGTCTTCCAGATAGGCATTGTAAGTAAGCAGTACGTCTTCACTTATAGGACTTGGTTTGACGCACGTGAAACAGTCGTCTTCACCAAGCGTCATTTGTTTGATTTCCGACACTTCGTCATCACCAACCGTTAAATAGCAGGCCTGTAAGGTAGGAACGTTGTCCTTATCGTAAAGAATATCCAAGGTGTAGCGATAGCAATGCCCCATATTTTCTTCCCGAAACACAGAAGTATTTCCCTCTTCGTCCTCATAGGCATGGTCAATATAAACGATACCCCATTCACCGACATAATCGTCGTAAGGCCCTTTTTCCGGCTCCGGTTCCGATTCGGTTTCAAGTTCAGGTTCCGAAGCCGTATCTGTGGACACCTCTACAATGGGCGGTTCTGTAACAGACTTGTCATCCTGTGGCTTTTCCACCGTTTCTTCAATAGCTCTTTCCGGTTCCTTTGCAAAGCCGTCGAAAAAATCCGTACAGGATAACAGAATCAGCACCAGTCCCGCCATAGTCGCATACATGCGTACTTTTTTACGAAAATGATACCGCTTTTTCTGTTCTTCATCCTCCGGCATTTGTTTACGTACCACAGGAAA
>JBJFCA010000169.1:5429-8975 GCA_051888725.1 Lachnospiraceae bacterium | reverse complement strand
TCCTCCGGTGCAGGACTTATATCCTCCGGCGCAGGACTTGTATCCTCAACGGCGGAGATTCTGTATTCAGGTGCAGCCTCCGGGTACTCCGTGGGCGGCATTATCTCTTCCAAAGATGCGGTCACATCCGTCGGTATATTGTTTGTATAATCGGATTTCTTATTACGCATAGGCATTTTGTTTTCACCTTTATTGATCCCTACCGGAACCTGTGACTACTATTTCTGATGAACATCCAGTTGCGGGAAAGGAACTTCCACACCGCACTGACGAAAGCCTAACAGAATATCATGATTTAGAATACGTGCAACGGAATAAATATTTTTATCCTCTACCTCTGCAATAAATTTCAGAACCACTGCCGAATCTGCAAGTGCTTCCACACCCAGATATACAGGTGCAGTCAGCATAACATCCTGATGCTTTGCATAAATTCCCTCCAACAGTTTCGGAATCTGTTCTTCCAGTTTCTCCAAGTCGGTTTCATATGGAATTCCAATGGTACAGACCGCTCTGGACGGGTGGTTGGAACGATTGAGAAGATTTTTCATGGCAGTGTTGTTAATTACCTTCACGTTTCCCCCGGCATCTTCCAGACATGTAGTACGGATACCGATATTGCATACCTTCCCGCGGAACCCGTCCACTTCCACAAAATCCCCTACATTATACTGATTTTCAAAGAGCATGAATACACCCGTCACAACATCCCCAATCAGGCTCTCTGCTCCAAAACCGATGATCAAAGCCAGAATTCCGACACCGGCTACAATGGTACCGATATCTGCCCCTAAGATAGCTAATCCCCAGCAGATCATGATAATTGCCGAGATATATTTCACTGCACTGCTCAAAAGCGTAATCACTGTACGTGCACGATGCTTCTTAGGGTGAAATAGTCCCAGAATGAATAAGATCAGATTGGTAACTGCCAGAACCAGAAAAACCATGACAGCCAGTCGCAGAAACGCCGCTAAATCAAAATGAAACTCAGCAAACAGATTTTCCACAGAGGAGAACAGGCCGGTTCCCACACCGGTTGCAACTACGGCAATCAGGGCCACGATAAATACACACAATCGAATCACATTTTTTACATTACCTTTTTCTTTCATATTCTTGTTTCCTTTCTATTCCGTAACCGGAGGAATAAAATTCTGAAGGGCATTCACCATTTTGGGATGGCGGATCAGGAAATGAACCACCGGAGTCTTGCTCTTGGAAATCAGGACCCATTTATCTTCCAGAATCTGAATCTGAATATTACGAAAAGTCTGGGAATGGCTGATTGTCAGCATATAGTTCTCATGCTTCTTCGCAAATTCCGTGCTCATGCCAAGATGTTCCCTATATTCTTCATAGGTATAGGGAATTTCCTTTTCCATAAATACACCGGACACCGCCAAAAGCATGGGCCTCTTTTTAAATTCCTCCTCCGAAATTTCCGGAACCTCGTCCTCCACCCAATTATGTACTAAAACTTCCTCCATGCATTCCTTCTGTTTCTTTGCAAAGGAGAGCACTCTGTCCCGTTCTTTTTCCGTTATTTTGACACGATTCAGGATATTTTTCAGCAAATCCTCCTCCATCGTATAGAGCGGCAGCGAGGACAGAATGTTTCGACGCGGACCTTCCTCTTTGGCAGATGTCTGCAGGAAGATTCTAAACCCCTTTTCCTCCGAATCCCTGTAGATTTCCATGAGCGGATGCGCCTTTGCCAGCATTCTCTCAGATTTTTTCCTGTAATAGGCAACTTCTTCCTTATTGTTGGTCAGATAATACTTCCCTTCATCATGATGACCGGTAATGCACTCTCCGCTTAAGGCAGCCACCCCTGAGACATAATTTAAATGCTGGTACACATTGGTAGTTGCATTTTTTAAGTGGTAAGGTGAAACCTGACCGGTCATATAAATGGGAATCCAGCTTTCCAGACCCAGCATCATTTCCTGAAAAGGACGGTCGATATTGTGAATAATGTTTATATGGAGTCCCTTCTTAATACTCATGGCAATGGCAAACATCCATTTCTTACCAAATTCCACATCCTCTGCCATATCCTCCATGGGCATGTCGCTGCACATAAAGATGGGCCCATTATTCTTAGCCAGAACAGTTGTTTTAAAGAAATCCAGTTCGCCCTGTTTCATCTGCTCCACACCATAATAATTTTTAGAAGTGGGTAACTGGAACGGCACCGTAGGAACCTTTAATTCATCAAAATGAATGGAACGGATGTATTCGTTTAAATCAAATTCATCCAATTTCTTCAGAAAATCATCCATTTTAGTAGCCGGCTCGGATAATTCTGCTCCAAACCACTTAACCAGTGTTGCATAATATACGGTTCTGTCCTCAATTTCTGCTTTTTCACATTGTAACAGTTCAGCCATTTTACTGAGGGAATCGTCATCTGCATACCTGCGCACGATGTAATGACAGGTTTCCTCCACAAAATTATCAATATTGGAAGGCATACGCTGCCCTTTTCGGATACGTGACAGATACGATGCGTCATAATTGATATTTTTGGAAAGTTCTGCGAGACTTAACTGTAAGGCGGTAATCAGCATTCCAAAATGTTCCGGAAAATCCTGGTATGCTCCATGGCTTAATGTGGCACTAAGCCCATCGTACATCTCCTCTCCGGAAAGAGGAACCTTCTTTTCCGCTGCCAGTTCTGCAAGGCCGGCTGCCAGCCGTGTCGCCACATCACTTTTAGGATTCGGCATACGCATACCGGAACAATAACGGCTGACGGACGATGCGGAAATCCCCGTCTTTTCTGCCAGTTCTGTAAAAGTACAGTCTATTTGTCTGATATATTGATTTAACTGCTCCCCAAATGTCGACATGTTCCACTCCTTTATGGACTTTTTCTTTTATCATAACACGATTTTGCCAATTTGTCCGTGCCAAAACGGCAATATTATTGTTTTTTTGTGTAAAATTGGTAAAATATTGCATATATAGGTCAATTCGACAATCAATACAATAAAGGAGGAAAAGCAATGAAAACCAAAAGACGATTATTATCGTGGATTCTTGCAGTATGTATGATTTTTCAGGCAATGCCATCTGTTGCCAGTGCTGCAGAATTAGTTGACGGAAGTCTCTCTTTCGACTTAAGTATTTCCGTTGCCGAGGGGACCCAGGCACCCGAAAATTTCAGCGTGGAATACAATGTCGTGAATGCAGACGGCGCGGACGTAAACGGTAGCGGTTATGCCGGTATTGTGTCCGGCAGTGATGGCACCCAAACCATATCCCTGACCAGCTTGCAGGATGACTACCAGATTAAAATCAAAGTTATAAATGCTGATCTCGGCATCCGCTTAAGCGGAGCCGATGTTACCGAAGAGGGCTGGACTACAGGAAAAATCATTACCATTTCCGACCTTCAGGACTCTTACAGCTTTGAACTGTTCGAGAAAGCCGGCGGCGGGGATAGCAATGCGCCCATTAATATCCAGGTTCGTAATTCCCAGAACGGTAACACCGAATATAAGATTTCCGGCGATGAAAGCTGGGTAGGCTTAAACAGTG
>JBJFCA010000169.1:0-5329 GCA_051888725.1 Lachnospiraceae bacterium | reverse complement strand
GGTAACACCGAATATAAGATTTCCGGCGATGAAAGCTGGGTAGGCTTAAACAGTGACCAGACATGGCCCATCAATGATGCTGCAGATGGTGATGTAGTATATATCCGTGCCATCCCCAATGATGGGCAGGAACTGGATACTGCAGGCACCAGTTTTTATATAGACGGTGAGCAGGTTACGCTGTCCGAGGAAGATTTCAGTGCCCTTAAATCCGAAACCGGCTACAGCTTCAGCTATAAAGAAGGAAGCAACTATGAGTTTACCGTAGAATACCGTAATAACGGTGGCGGGGATAGCAATGCGCCCATCAATATCCAGGTTCGTAATTCCCAGAACGGTAACACGCAATATAAGATTTCGGATGAAGAAAACTGGACCGATATAAACCAGGACCAGAAATGGCCCATCAATAATGCCAAAGATGGGGATGTAGTATATATCCGCGCCATTCCCAATGATGAGCAGGAACTGGATACTACAGGCACCAGTTATTATATAGACGGTGATCAGGTTACGCTGTCCGAGGAAGATTTCAGTGCCCTTAAATCCGAAACCGGCTTCAGCTTCACCTATGAAGAAGGACGCAACTATGAGTTTACCGTAGAATACCGTGGTAACGGTGGCGGGAATCCTCCGGAAATTGATGACCCCTATGAGATTAGCGTCTCTGTAGATGAGACGTCCCAGACTTATCTGGAAGGACCTGTTTATGTGGATAATATTCAGGTCAATGATGATGGTACCGTTACCGTAAACAAGGCTGAAACCCATACCATTAAGTTTACTGTGACTTTCCCTTATGAACTGGGTTCCATCACCATAAATGAGAAAGAAGAAACCTTGCTTACTTTTGGAGATGGCTGGTATGGTGCAGAGGTCGCCGAGGCAGCATCTTATCATATTTCCTTTACCATAAAGGGTGTATCAGGATATACCATCATCTGGGCCGATCCCGGTGTGGAACCTCAGGAAGGTACCTATGATGAAAGCGATATTTTAACACACGGTAAAGCAAGAGCCGTTGCGGTTTATGACGAAAATGACAAGCTGATTGAAGATGCGATTCCGGAAAATACCGACGGTGGTGTGGATGAAGGCGGCTATGGCTGGCTTTTCGTACAGGCAGGATATAAGATAGTCTTTGAATTTGTACCCGAATACGGCTATCAGTTAACCGAGGTTATGGCTAATGATATGCCCCTTGAACCGCAGGACGCAGTTAACCAGTACACTTTCACCATGCCGGAAACACACGTTCACTTCAAGGCAAAATTTACCCCGACAGAAGATGTGGTAAATGCCAAGGCGGATGCAGTATCCTCCGGTGAAATTGAGCTTCCCGATGGCGCACTCAACGCCGGCAGCGCACAGCTTTCCGTAGAAAATGTAGAACTGTCCCCGGAAAAGATTGCTGAGTTCAATAAACAGGCTGAGAAGGAAGGCGGCTATGAAGTTGCGACCTTCCTTGACATTAATTTACATCAGGTATTCTATAAAGGATCTGATAACAGTGAGGATGTATGGTCCAACCAGATTAATGAATTAAATAATAAAGCAACCATCACCCTGAAACTGAAAGAAGGTCAGGACGGCAATCAAATCGTGATTGTCCACGACGTACATAATGATGGTAATTTTGAAATCATTCCTGTTGTTTTCGATCCCGAAACCAATACCATTACTTTCGAAACAAGCAGTTTTTCCAATTACGCCATCGCTACAAAACCGATACCCGTAACCAATGCCTTCATGGTAGATTTCGATCCCATGGAAGGAAGTGAAAAACCGGGACAGGTTCTTGTAAGTGTGGATGGTAAACAAATTACCGCAAATTCATGGGAATATTATGAATATGTGGATGGCTCCAAGCCCATTACTTTTACCTTGGTTCCGCCCGCTGACCGTGAGGCATTTACTCCTTATGTGGAACTGGAATTCCCGGATGAATGCCTGATCTACGAAGCTGTAAAAGTGGGGAAAAAGAATAATGCATTTACTTATTCCGTGACACCGAATAAAGCCGCAAAGACCAAGAATTCGAACTTCATTTTGCATGTGTTCTGGTCTGAATTTGATGAATTCCGGCCGGATTATGATGAGTTTGTCATTCATACAAATGTGATAAATGAAAGCGAAACAGAGGGACTTGGCGGCACCATAGAATATGATAAGACCCCGATTCGCACCAAGTCATTAGGGAATGAAACCAAACAAATATTTAGTATCAAAGATTTTGTAACAGTGACCATTGCTCCGGAAGAAACCACCGTAGTCAGTTTTATTGCCATCGGAGAGGATGTCTTTGTTACAAATCCCGATCCGGAAAATAACAGAGAACATGCTCTTTCCCTGTTAGAGAAGGATGGCAAATATGTAGTGGACTGCTCCGGTGACAATGAATACAACTATACTTATCTGGAAGTCCGTTTTGCGGAACATCCTCATGTGGGTATCCATGTTCCCGCCAAAGAGCCGACCTGTACCGAGGTTGGATGCATAGAGCATTACGTATGTAAAATCTGCGGACGTGAGTTTAAGGATGAGAAATGTACGGTAGAAATTACCGGATCTGCCACAATTGAAATGCTTCCACATACCCCTTCCAAGGAATGGTTCTATGATGAAACAAACCACTTCCACTGCTGTACAGTTTGCGAAACTCCCTTAAAGGAAGATGCAGGAAATCATACCTACAACAGTGATAATATCTGTACTGTCTGTGGTGCAGAAAAACCCGTTTCAGAACCGGCATTCCTTTGGTGCGAACCGATTGCGGATTATACATATACCGGAAAGGCTATCACACCGGATCCGGAAGTGTATTGTGAAGATACACGCCTGGTGAAGGGAAAGGATTATACCGTTTCCTACAAAAATAATATCAATGCGGGTACTGCTACCGTAACGATTAAGGGTAAGGGCAACTATACGGGTACTGCCACCCAAAACTTTACCATTAACCGTGCTAATATTGAGGATGTAGCATGGGCTTCTGATATCTATTTGTCTTATAACAAAAAAGTTCAGACCCCTGCCATAGTTGTAAAAAAATACAGTGATGATAAGCCTTTAAGGAAGGGTGCGGATTATGACCTGTTCTGGAATGGCGAAATCAAAGAGCCGGGAGAATACCTTATTAAGGTTGCCGGTATAAAAAACTACACCGGCAAAATCGATGTTTCTGTCTTTGTTACAGAAAAGAAATTAGTAAGCAAGCTGACAATTTCCAAGATTCCGAACCAACCCTACACCGGGGCAGAGATTACTCCTTCCATTACGGTTAAAGACGGAAAAGAGGTACTGACAGAAGGCGTGGATTACGGAGTGCTTTATGATGAAAATGTTGAAGTAGGAAAAGCATATGCATACATCTATGCTCTGGATACAGAAACCTGTAGGTATGAGGGCTATAAGGAGCTTACTTTCCAGATTACCGGTACTCCGATTTCCAAGGCAAAGATAACCGGACTGGATACCCTTACCTACACCGGGGAAGCATTAACTCTTCCGAATTTGAAACTTATGGTGGGTAATGACAAGCTTACGGAAGGTACTAACTACACCGTAACTTACAGTAACAATACCAATGCCGGCACCGCTACCGTTATGATTACCGGTAAAGGCGGTTATACCGGTTCCGTAAAGAAAACCTTTAAAATCAAACCTTATGATGTAAAACAGGAAGGCTCCAAGGTCACCGTTCAAGTCAGTGATGCCGTTTATACCAAGGGCGGAGCCAAAGCAGAAGTTCTTGTGAAAATGCTTGTGGATGAAGATACCTCCTATTCTCTTGTTGCAGGAAAGGATTATACGGTAGCTTACAAGTATAATACCAAGCTTGCTTCGAAAGATGACGGTAAATATGCTCCCACCGCGACCATTACCTTCAAGGGTAACTATACCGGAAAACTGGTTGAAAATTTCTCCGTTATCCCGGCAGATTTAAGCGTTCTTGACATGAAGGCGGATGACAAGATATATTCCACCAGAAAGGCCGCATGGAAGCAGACAGCTGTTAAGATTTATGATACGGATGGCAAGTTATTAAAAGCCGGTACAGATTATGAAAAGACACTTGTCTACAGTTGGGATCCTGAAGGAAAATATGTGATTGCTGACACCGATATTCCGGAGATTGGAACTTTCATTTATGTTACCGCAACGGGCAAGGGCAATTATGCCGGAACAAAACTGGTAGGCGAGTACCACATTGTCCGTGCTATGATTGGCAGTGCAAAGATTACAGTGGATAAACAGTACTACAATGGAAACGCACTGGAACCCAGACCGGCTACCATCACAATCACAAACGGCAAAGTTAAGACTCCTTTGATTGAAGGAATTGATTTTGAAATTGTTGGTTATAAAAACAATGTGAACAAGGGTACTGCCACCATGATAATTCGTGGAATCGGCGAATACGGCGGTACAAAGGAAGTAAAATTCTCCATCATTTCTTCTCCTGTTGTAGTTCACGATGGAATCATAGCTCTCTAAAGTATAAGAAACAAAAGAGCCCGGCTTATTGGCCGGGTTCTTTTATTGTAATTGACAAATATCCCAGTGTTCCTGCCGGGAGCTCTGTCCCTTTTTCCAAAAGGGCAATCAGGCCTTTTAATGTCTGTTCGGTATCCTCGGGAGTGGAGGGGACGATGGAATTGTCCAGCTTCACAGCGAGTACGATCAGTGCAATCTCGGCAAGGGAGTCCGGATATTCAAAATGAATTTCCCGGGAGGCAATACCCTGAGAAATAATCTCTGTTAAGGCAGGTTTTAATTCCGAAATCAGGTAATTCAAATGTTTCTGGTGCAGAAGTGCAAGACTTTGTGCGCTTGCATCAGATAAGCGGTCATTGTTCAGAAATACGGCAGAAGAGCTGCGGCATGCCTGAAATAACATTGCCATCCTTGTGTAGGAGGAAACGTTTGTTTTTGCCGCAAGCGTTTTTGCCGTCTGCAGCGGCTGCTCATAGCTGCGTCTGATCAGCGCATCAAGAATAGCATCCTTTGACGGATAATAGTAATAGATACTTCCCTTTCCTATGCCGGCTTTTTCTGCAATTTCACTGACACTGATATGCTGGATATCTTTTTCTTCCATAAGCTTTTGTAAGGCATCAAGTATCATTTTTGATTTATTGGTTTCTGCCATACGTCCTGCCACCTTCCTTAAATCATCTTTTTCCTTTCCAAACAGATTCCTTATATTTTATCATGTCATTTTGCGGCAAACAATAGCAAAATGGGACGAGCTTTTTTGTTTACAAAGATTGACCGCCGGTCGACACTCATGCTATAATTGCATCAAAACATTCGACCAATGGTCGAA
>JBJFCA010000168.1:0-2618 GCA_051888725.1 Lachnospiraceae bacterium | reverse complement strand
CAATTGCCGCAAGATGCGGTGTATTTGCCAAAACCGATATTCAGCCCCTGATCAATGAAGGTGCCACCAAGGAAGACCTTGCCGCCTCCATTTTTCAGGCTGTAGTCAATCAGACCATCAGCGGATTAGCCTGTGGTAAGCCGATTCGCGGACATGTGGCGTTCTTGGGCGGCCCCCTTCACTTTTTATCAGAATTAAAAGCAGCCTTTATCCGTACCTTAAACCTGGATGACGAGCATGTAATTGACACAGACAATTCCCATTTGTTTGCTGCCATCGGTTCCGCATTAAATGCAAAGGAAGACGTTTCTTATACCATGGAAGACATGGTAGGCAAACTGTCCTCCGATATCAAAATGGAATTTGAAGTAGAGCGAATGGAGCCTTTGTTTGAGAACGAGCAAGCTTATCAGGCGTTTACGGATCGTCACAATAAACATCATGTTAAGACCGGAGATCTTGCTTCTTACAAAGGCAATGCCTTTCTTGGCATCGATGCCGGCTCCACTACGACAAAAATTGCCCTCATCGGTGAGGACGGTTCTTTATTGTATTCCTTTTATTCCGGAAATGACGGCAGTCCCTTAAACACGGCGATCCGTTCTCTGAAGGAGATTTATTCCCTGCTTCCGGAAGGAGTAAAAATTGCACGTTCCTGCTCCACCGGATATGGAGAAGCCCTGATGAAGGCTGCCTTTATTCTGGACGACGGCGAAGTGGAAACCGTCGCACACTATAACGCTGCCGCTTTCTTCGACCCTTCCGTGGACTGTATCCTGGATATCGGCGGTCAGGATATGAAATGTATCAAAATCAAGAACAATACGGTAGACAGCGTCCAGCTGAATGAAGCCTGCTCCTCGGGATGCGGTTCTTTTATTGAGACCTTTGCCAAATCCTTAAACTATTCTGTTCAGGACTTTGCAAAAGCGGCACTCTTTGCTGCACATCCCATTGACCTTGGTACCCGTTGCACCGTTTTCATGAATTCCAAAGTAAAACAGGCGCAGAAGGAAGGGGCTTCCGTAGCGGATATTTCCGCCGGACTTGCCTACTCTGTCATTAAAAACGCCCTGTTTAAGGTGATCAAGGTATCCGATGCTTCAGAGCTTGGCAAAAATATCGTTGTACAGGGTGGTACCTTCTACAATGATGCTGTTTTAAGAAGCTTTGAAAAAATTTCCGGCTGTGAGGCCATCCGTCCGGATATTGCCGGTATCATGGGTGCTTTCGGTGCTGCCCTCATTGCAAGAGACCGCTATGAAGAAGGCTACGAAACCACCATGCTTACCTTTGACAAAATCTGCTCCCTGCAGTTTGAAACCAGTATGGCAAAATGCCGTGGCTGTACCAACAGCTGCAGACTGACCATCAACAAATTCTCGGGCGGCAGACAGTACATATCCGGAAACCGCTGTGAGCGCGGTCTCGGCAAAGCCAAAAATGAAAATCATATTCCCAATCTTTTTGAATATAAGCTGGAGAGACTTTTCTCCTACGAACCCCTGACACCGGATAAGGCTCCCCGCGGGCAGGTAGGTATTCCGCGTGTCTTAAATATGTATGAAAACTATCCGTTCTGGTTTACCTTTTTTACGGAGTTAGGATATCAGGTGGTACTCTCCCCCGTTTCCAATCGAAAGATTTATGAACTGGGAATTGAATCCATTCCCAGTGAATCAGAATGTTATCCTGCCAAACTTGCCCACGGTCATGTGACCTGGCTCATCAGGCAGCATGTGCCCTTCATCTTCTATCCCGCTCTTTTCTATGAACGTGACGAAGTGGAAGGTACCAACAACCATTACAATTGTCCCATTGTCACTTCCTATTCCGAAAATATCAAAAACAATGTGGAAGAGATCGGACGCGGTGAAGTGGATTTCCGCAATCCATTTATGTCCTTCCAGAGCGAAAAAACAGTCTATTCTGCTCTCGTAAAGGCATTTCCCGATATTCCCGCTTCCGAAATACATGCAGCGGTTAAAAAAGCATGGGAAGAACAGGCTTTAGCCCGTTTCGATATCCAGAAAAAAGGGGAAGAAACCTTAAAATGGATGGAAGAAAACCACAAGCGCGGTATTGTTCTTGCAGGCCGTCCTTACCATGTGGATCCGGAAATCAATCACGGAATTCCGGAGCTGATTACTTCTTATGATATTGCCGTACTGACGGAAGACTCTGTTTCCCACTTAGGTCATCCGGAGCGTCCCCTGATCGTATCAGACCAGTGGATGTACCACTCCCGTCTGTATGCAGCTGCAAGCTTTGTGAAAACCAAAGACAATCTGGATCTCATACAGCTTAATTCCTTCGGCTGCGGTCTGGATGCCGTTACCACCGACCAGGTCAATGATATCCTGTCCGGTTCCGGCAAGATCTACACCTGCTTAAAGATTGATGAAGTGAACAACTTAGGTGCTGCCCGCATCCGTATCCGTTCCCTTCTGTCTGCTCTGCGTGTCAGGGAAAAGCAGCAGACGAAACGTGAGATTCATTCTTCGGCTATCGTAAAGGTTCCTTTCACGGAAGATATGCGGAAGAATTACACGATCATCTGTCCGCAGATGTCTCCCATTCATTTTGAGATCATGGAACCTGCTTTCCGTGCCTGCGGC
>JBJFCA010000167.1:0-2626 GCA_051888725.1 Lachnospiraceae bacterium | reverse complement strand
AAGCTTCTGGAAAAACAGAAGGAAGGCAAGAAGCGTATGCGCCAGATCGGTAACGTAGAGGTACCGCAGAAGGCATTTATGAGTGTTCTGAAATTAGATGACAGAAAATAAGCAAATCATGAAATCTTTAAGTATCTATATTCATATCCCATTTTGTATCAGAAAATGTAATTACTGTGATTTCCTTTCTGCTCCGGCTGACAGCCGGACGCAGGAAGTGTATTTGTGTGCACTGAAAGAGGAAATCAGGGCAAACAGAAATACTTATAAAGACTATGTGGTGAAAACAGTCTTTATCGGCGGAGGGACTCCTACGGCAGTTGCCCCTTCACTTTTATGTGAAGTAATAGCGGAACTGTTTACCTGTTTTCAGGTGGATCCGGATGCGGAGATCAGTATGGAGGCCAATCCCGGTACCGTAAGCAAAGAAGCACTTCTTTCATATAAAAGTGCCGGTGTGAACCGGTTAAGCATTGGATTACAGTCAGCAGATAATGAAGAACTGAAGCTCCTTGGAAGAATCCACACATATGAGGATTTCCTGCAGACGTATGAGTGGGCGGTTATGGCAGGCTTTACCAACATCAATCTGGATCTGATGTCCGCTTTGCCCGGGCAGAGCGTAGAGAGGTTTAAACAGACTTTGCTTACTGTTCTGAAACTGAACCCCATTCCAACGCATATTTCAGCTTACAGTCTGATTGTGGAAGAAGGCACCGCATTTTACGAACAATACGGTGAAGAAAGTAAAAGACTTATGCTGACAGGCGAGAAGCAGCCACATCTTCCGTCCGAAGAGGAAGAAAGACAGATGTATGCCGTTACGGAAGAAATTCTTTCTACTGCCGGATATCACAGGTATGAAATCTCCAATTATGCATTACCGGGCAGGGAATGCAGACATAATCTGGTTTACTGGCAGAGAGGAAACTACATGGGATTTGGCCTGGGAGCTGCTTCCTTAGTGGAAAATGTCAGATTTGAGAATACCCGCCTGATTCGTGAATATTTAAAAAACGCCGGTCATTCGTTACAGGGCATGAAGAATGTGGTGGAAACGGAAAGTGTTCACAGACTTTCCGTAGCGGAACAGATGGAGGAAACCGTATTCTTGGGGTTAAGGCTTACCCGGGGCGTTTCCTGCAAAGAATTTGAAAATACATTCGGGGTGGAAATTAGCAGGGTTTACGGTGATGTGATACAAAAGAATATGGCTGACGGTCTTCTTATGCAAAAAGACGGATTCCTGTTTCTGACAAAGGAAGGACTTAACGTGTCTAATTACGTGATGGCACAGTTTCTTCTTTAGTCTGTAATTGGAAAGGCACTTAACTTAAGGGGGCTTCATAGAATATTATAAATCTGCTTTTGGAGGTCCTCTTGAAAACATTTCAAAAACCTTTATCTGCAGAGGAGGAAGCCGCCTGTATTGAAACATTTCAAAAGGGCAGTCATGAGGATGCAAAAAAAGCAAAGGATATTCTTGTTATCAGAAATATGCGTCTGGTCGCTCATATTGTCAAGAAGTATCAGGGAGCCGGGGAAGAAACGGAAGATTTGATATCCATCGGTACCATTGGACTGATCAAAGCCGTGGAGACCTTTGATGCAGGAAAAGGGAGACTTGCTACTTATGCCTGCAGGTGTATTGAAAATGAACTTCTGATGATGCTTCGAAACCGGAAAAAGATTTCAAAAGAGGTTTCGCTGTTTGAGTCCATCGGTACGGACAAAGAAGGAAACGAAATCAATCTCTTAGATGTGATGGAGGGCCAGCAGACGGATGTCGTGGAGTATATGACGCTTCTTTCCAATATCCGGCAGATGTATGATTACATGGAAAAAGTTTTGACGGACAGGGAGAGGGAAATACTGACACTGCGTTACGGATTAAAATCCGGGAAAGAAATGACGCAGAATGAGATAGGAAAAAGAATGGGTATTTCCAGAAGCTATATTTCCCGAATCGAAAAAAAAGCATTGCAAAAACTAAAGAATGAATTTACCAAAGCACAAGCATGAAAATGAATCTGTGGCAGCCGGTTCTTCGGCTGCCGGGGGAATCATCCCCAGAATCAAACAAATTTTATTCATAACAAATCTGATTTATAACAAATCTTATTATGAAAATCCCAAGGTGAAAACAGAATAGAAATGGAGGAATAATATGTTTCAGGTATTTTTCTCAGGCGGCATTCAGGGTATGAATGCTTTTATGGTGCGCGTGGAAGCAGATGTCTCGAATGGACTGCCGGGATTTGAAATGGTGGGAAGCCTTTCCGGTGAAGTGAAAGAAGCCAGGGAAAGGGTGAGAGTTTCCCTGAAAAACGCCGGATATCCGCTGCCGGTAGCCAGAATCACAGTCAATCTTTCTCCGGCACAGGTAAGAAAGGAAGGTACGGGTTATGATCTTGCCATTGCTGCTGCCATACTCTCGTGTATGGGCGTGGTTTCCCGTGAAGGATTTTCCCATACGGCCTTTTTAGGAGAACTGGCATTAAACGGAGATGTGCACAGAGTGGATGGGGCATTGCCCATTGCACTCGCGTTAAGAAAACAGGAAATAAACAGAATAGTCGTACCATTGGAAAATACGGAAGAATGTATGATGGTGCCGGGAATGGAA
>JBJFCA010000166.1:0-12491 GCA_051888725.1 Lachnospiraceae bacterium | reverse complement strand
CTGCTAATGTTTCAACAGCAGCGAACTCACCACAACCGATTGTAATCGTACCTTCTATCAGCTCTTCTCTCGCCCTAATTTCATCCAACATTTTTTCTTCCAAATCAATGATTTCCAAGGCTCTTCGTTTTAATAATATCCCCGCCTCCGTAAGCGTAATACTACGACTCCCCCTTATAAAAAGGACTGTGCCAAGTTCTTCCTCCAATGCAGCAAGCTGTCTTGAAAGTGTTGGTTGTGTAATATTCAATTGTTCTGCAGCTTTCGTAAAGTTCTGTTCTTTTGCCACGGTCAAAAAATACCGGAGTATTCTAATATCCATCCTGATATACACCTCTTTTATAAAAAAGGAAAAATTACAACTTGATGGAGCAAACAACCATCCAATATACTCCTATTGTAATATAGCATCCGTATTTTTTCCACAAAAAAAGCACCCAAACATTTCTGTCTGAGTGCCATCAGGGGTATCCGCCTCACAGACCATTTTCATCATAACTTTGGTGCTGCCTCAGAATATCTTCTTTTTCCTGAATATCAGAATGCAGATTCCTATTACAACCAGGCTTAGCAGAATCACACCGGGATAGCCCTGTTTCAACTCCGGCATGTTCTCAAAATTCATTCCGTACCATCCGGTAATCAGGGTAAGGGGGAAAAAGATTGTGGAAACGACTGTCAGAAACTGCATGTTCTTATTCTGCTGTTCGGCAACCTGTTCCTGATAGGCATCCCTGACCTGTCCCGCATAGGCAAGCAGGTGCATGGTTCTGCCCATCAGTCTATCCGCCCTGTCAGCAATGGTTCCAAAATACTTCAGATTCTTCTTGGCAAAAAAATGATTTTCATTTTCCTCCAGTTCTTTTCCGAGGTCACGGAGTTCATCGTAATATTCCCTTAGAATCAGCAGTTCTTTTCTGATTGGTGCAATCCTGTTCTGGAAACCTTCTGTCTTACCGTCCATCACGTCTTCTTCCATATTCATAATCTGACGCTCATATCCGCCAAGGCATTCCAGATCCCTGTTCATAAACTGTGTGATAAAATTATACAGAAACCGTTCCTTCGTCTGTCCCTGTCTCGTACGGCTTTGCCTGATCCGGGAAATGATAATTCCGGCAAAATTATCGTCGTCCACAATTACGATATGCTTCCGATTGATAAAAAACATGATCTTAAACTTACTGTTTCTTATGTCCAGGAGCCTTGGAATACAGAGTGAGCCCGCAAGGCATTCCTGTTGTGTCTCAATTTTACAGAATTCCACATTTTTAAGGTTAATATCTCCCTCGTAATTCATTTCCGCCGCATCCATTGCTTCTTTTGCATGTTGTGAATCTGCCAGAAATACTGCCGGTCTTTCCTCTGTATCAAGCACTTCCTTCGATATTTCCTCCAGGGTTGCCCCCATTGCAAAAATCATCATTTATTTCACCTGTTTCTGATTTTTTACTGCTTCATATGCCTCTTCATAGAAATATTCCTGGGAATTTAACGCATTCTCTGAAAGCCTGCGGTCTTCATAAATTCCCTGTGCATTCTGTACCTTTCCTTTTTCATCATCTGCCATGACAATATCAAATATATGACAGATACGGCTGCGAATTGCTTTATCATAAACCGGTACAGCCACTTCCACGCGCCGCAGCGTATTTCTGGTCATAAAATCTGCGGAAGCGATATAAACCTTTTCCGTTTCCCCTTTTCCGAAACGGTAAATACGGGAATGCTCCAGGAATCTGCCCACCACACTGACAACTGTGATGTTTTCTGTTTCCCCCGAAACGCCGGGTTTTAAGCAGCAGATTCCCCTGACGATCAGTTCAATGCTGACCCCTGCACGGGATGCCTCAATTAATTTATCTATCAGCACCTTATCCGTGAGAGAGTTAATCTTGATGCCAATATAACCCGCTTCCCCTCTGCGGACTTTTTCTATCTCTTCATCTATAAAGGCCACAATTTTATTCTGCAGACAGTTGGGCGCTACCAGCAGCACCTTTGTTTCTTCTATCGTCTCGCCCTTTAACAGTGCTGCAAAAACCGCGGCAGCTTCCGTTCCAATCTCCCGGTTTGCGGTAATGAGAGACAGATCCGTATACAACCTCGATGTTTTTTCATTGTAATTTCCCGTTCCGATCTGGGTAACATAGGAGATGCCCTCCGGTGTATTCCGGGTAATCAGGCACAGTTTGGAATGCACCTTATAGTCTCCCAGACCGTAGATGATACGGCAGCCTGCCTCTTCCAGCCTGCGTGACAATTCAATGTTATTTGCTTCATCGAATCTCGCCCGCAGCTCTATCAGCACAATCACTTCTTTCCCGTTTTCCGCAGCTTCCGCCAGTGCATCAATGATCTTACTGCGCTCTGCCACACGATAAAGCGTCATTTTGATGGATACCACCGTCTCGTCCTCAGCTGCCTCCTGTAAAAGCCGAAGAAACGGTTTCATGCTTTCAAACGGGTACGACAATAAAACATCTTTTTCTGCAATCTGATCCAGCACACTCTCTTTCAGATTCAGTGCAGGACTTAACTGCGGGCTCCGTTTGGGATAAAACAGTGCCGTCCTATCCCTTAAGTATTCCTGAAGCAGAAATACAAAAGATAAATCCAACGGCGTCTTTACATCTATAATGTGTTCTGTACCGATTTTTAAAAATTCTGCCAGCTCCGCTTTTGCATGGTCGTTAATTTTTCTGCTTAATTCAACTCTGACAGGATTTAAACGCATTCTCTGCTTGATCATGTGTTCCATCATGTCACGGTAGTCCATATCTTCATCATATAAATCTGCCGCATCGATATCCGCATTCCTTGTCACACGCATAACCGCCTTCTCACGAATGGCATACTTCGGGTACAGTTTGGAAACAAAATGTAAAATCAGCTCTTCCGTCAGCATAAAAGTGCCCGGTCTTGTAGGAATTTCAATCAGGCGCTTAAATACACTGTTTGTACAGGGAACAATTCCGGTTTTGCTTTTTCCGCTTTTGGTGGTGAGCAGTACCAGCGCATAGAGCTGTTTATTTGCAAGAAACGGAAACGGATGCTGTTTTCCAATAATCATGGGAGATAAAAAGGGTGCAATATGCTCATCAAAGTATTCTTCCAGAACCTGTCTCTCCTCATTGGTCAGCTTTGCAAAATTAATCAGTCTTACTCCCTGCAGTGAAAGCTCTCCCATCAAATGGTTGTAGATTTGTGCTTTCTTTTTCTCCAGAATTTTTACCTGCTTAAGAATTGCCTGCACCTGTTCTTCGCTACTCATACCGGTTTTATTTTCCCGTACGATCTCATTTGCATGCATCTGCATCATCAGCGTACCTACGCGGACCATAAAAAACTCATCCAGATTGCTCTGATAAATGGAGACAAAGGTAAGCCGTTCTGCCAGCGGAACCTTCTCGTTGCCGGCCTCATTTAAAACCCGCTCATTAAACTGAAGCCAGGATAATTCTCTGTTGGTATAACAAGTATTCTTTTTCATGCTGATAGCACTCCTTTTATATTCCTCATTATTCTTAAGTCTCGTCTGCTGCCGAAAGAAACGTATAAAAATCAATATGTTTTTCACACATGTCAAGCAGATTCACGCAGCAGTTACTCATTCTGTCAATGTTCTGCAGGACATGATTAAAAGCAACCGTAAGCTTGGCATCGCACTTTTTCTTGCCGATGCGATCAAGATGTGCTTTTCTCATCTTTTCATCCAATTGCATGACATCCTGTTTTTTCTTTTCCAGATTTTTAATATTGACCTCTTCTCCACTTATAAGGGAATTCATTGCACCTTCATACAGCTCCAGAATCAATTCCGCAGAATTTCTCAATTCTTTCAGGGCTTCTTTGGAGAATTTCTGTTTTTCCTTATTCTGATTGACGATATTTTCGGAGATTTCCCTGCCAAGACTGCCAATCCGGTCAACATCACACAACACGTACAACATCTCCGATGCCCCTGCTGCCTGTTCCTCCGTCATAACACCCTCTGAGAACATCGTTGCCAGATACTCATTGATACAGTCATTCAGGTTTTGCTCAATATCCGCTTTTTCACCAATCTGCTTAAGGAAAACCGCATCCTCTTTTTCAGGTGCATCCTTTACCTCTGTCAGCATATCCTTAACCAGCTCACTGCAGCGCACGATTTCTTTTGCCACAAGCTGAAGTGCCGCAACGGGCTGACCGACCAGCTTTTCATCCAGATATTTCGGTGCTGACGGACTTAACTGGTATCTGCTCTTTCCGTCCGGAATGAGTTTCATAACCAGTTTCACCATGAGTGCAATGAGCGGAATCCATATAATGGTCATTGCCAGATTGAAGCCCGTATGTGCATTTGCAATCTGTCTGGAAATCACATCAACCTCTGCACCCTTGGGAGAAATCCACCGTATCAGAGAGGCATAGGGCTTTATGAACCAGATAAACAACAGACACCCGGAAATGTTAAAGATACAATGCGCCGCTGCTGTACGTTTTGCATCCTTACTCTGTCCGATACTTGCCAGAAGTGCCGTGATGGTGGTACCGATATTATCACCAAGAAGAATAGGGATGGCACCGGTCAGACCGATAATACTGGTCACGCCGTCCGGTCCTGCCTGGGATGCGAAATTCTGAAGCACGGCAATTGTTGCACTGCTGCTTTGCACCACCAGGGTCATCAGGGTACCCACTGCCACACCTAAAACCGGAACATCTGCCACCTTTCCGATCAAATTTAAGAAGAACGGGCTGGATGCCAGCGGTTTCATGACACTTCCCATGGTCTCAATTCCCAAAAACAGAAGCCCGAAGGCAAATACTGTCTGCCCGATGTTTTTGATCTTCTGTGATTTGCAGATAAACGAGACTAAGAATCCGGCAAAAATAAAAACATAAATGTAGTCGCTGATCTTAAAAGCAATAATCTGTGCCGTCATCGTCGTACCGATATTGGCACCCAAAATGATGGAAATTGCCTGTGGAAGGGACATCAGTCCCGCACTTACAAATCCGATTGCCATAACCGTAGTGGCGCTGCTGCTCTGCAGCACTGCAGTCGTTAATGCACCGGCAATTACACCTAATACCGGATTTTTCGTCAGAAGAGAAAGAATGGCTTTCATTTTTTCTCCTGCTGCTTTCTGCAGACATTCGCTCATCAGGTTCATGCCAAATATAAAGATGGCCAGACCTCCAAGCAATCCAAAAATAATTTTCATTGTCTCATTCATTGTTTTGTTTCCTCCTCATCTTCCGTATACAGCTCACTCCAAAAATGAATCTGCCCTGTATAAATTTTGAATAGATCAAAGGAGGAGATTTCCTGCAGCCGGTTTTCACAATTGACAATCACTGTAATTTCATCTTTTGCAATGGGAACACAGGTGAGCAATTCTTTCTCATAGTCCTTTAATTCCCTGGAAGACATTCCAAAATCATATTCGCCTGACATAGACTTTGTCAGTCCGTCCGAGGAATCTGTTACAATAACGCTGATTTCCGCATTTGGATTGTATTTTCCGTATGCTTCTGCCAATTCCTCCATCAGTCCTGCCACCGAAGATGAACCGCCGATAACAAGCCTTCCTTCTGCCCGGTTGGACAAAAATTCGGTACTTTTCTTTATCTTTTGAAAATTTTTTCCCACAATTTCCTGTCCGGCACCCCTGACATAAGTCAGAAAATCCTGCTTCAGTTCCGTAAGGGTCCCTGAATAAGTCAGATAAAAAGTTCTCGACAAATCTGCATCTTCCACGTTCAGGGCATGTACACTGTTTTCATCGGTAATTGCTCCGGTGGAAAGATACCCGATTGCCGATGGCTCAGCCGCCACGAGCTTCAGCACTTCCTCCGTGGATTCTGCTATCTGGCTGTCTTCTCTTGTAAAATCCTGTCCCGTACTGCGATCGTATATTCCCAGGCTTTCCGTGAAGACACTTCTTGTCCCGGATCCTTCCTCTCTGGAAACTGCCTGAACGGAACCTAAATTTTCCAGTCCCTCGGCTTTAACATCTACCTGTTTTCCTGTGCCTGTGCACCCTGAAAGTGATCCTGCAACCATGCAGCAGACCGCTATGCTGCACAATAGTTTTTTCATTTGCATGAATTTGATTCCTTTCCTCTTTAAGCCCGGCTTATCAGCTGTGGACCTTTTTATTCTCTTTTATCATGCACTGATTCAGGGATTTCAACTATCGGGATGCTGTAAACAGGATGTAAAATTTATGTAAACGAAGCTCGAAATGTAAAATTGCTTTTTGGGAGAAGGCATCGAATGTAGTTTGCTTCTTTAGGAAAGGAAGTATTCCTTGATAACGTTTTCAACATGACAGATATCCAAAGGATAGTTTTTCGTTTCATAGGTTGTAATCAGATTTACTGTGGGAATGATATTGTTTTCACAATACAGACTAATCTTACTACATGCGCGATTCCTATACACTTCATCATCCATTAGTCCGAAATGTTCCCAATATATTATTTTTCCATTTTGGGGATGTCTTATGGTGAAATCCGGATATATTTCAATTCCATTATCTAATTCAAGTTTTGCTTCATATCGGAACGGGATATGATACTTATAAAGAAGCATGTCAATTATTACTTCCGACTTGGAACGCAGCATTTTCCCCTGAGTACCCTTATATATCAGATTCTCGCTATATTTTCGGCAATGTTCATATTCTGCATTTACCCAGTTTTGCAGTTCTGCATTGTCTGCCACAAAATGATCTGCCAACAATCTGCTCCATTCCTCATGATACAGCATTGCCTCCGCTTTACCTTCAACGCCATCCATATGGCGAAGATAATATTCATACGATGCCAACTCGTTTTGTAATTCCGTGAGCTTATTTTCATAAAATTTTTTTACGGCAAGCTTTTTTGCAAGACTTATGTTCACTTTTGGCAGATATACCGTCTTTGAATCATTCTTAAGAAACCATTTATACCTGGTATCATTTTTACTACATAGCAACTCTCCTTCAGGAAAGCCTTTCAGAATCTCTTCTAATTCGATAATCTCTTTTTGAATAGTTACAACTTCCGTTTTTACCTCTTTACAATTTAATTTCATCATAAAGCTCCTTTCAATTTTTGTTTCACTATGAATCATCTGTATAATTTAAGAATAAGCCCTGCGCAAGGCGCTGATCTTGGCATTAGCGGGGCTCAGAGCACATTTTCCACCATTTTTGCCCCGCCTAAGCCCCATTTTCTCCTTTGCAAGACGCCAGCTATGGCTTACGCGGGGCTCAGAGAGCATTTTCCACCATTTTTGCCCCGCTTAAGCCCCATTTTCTCCTTTGCAATGCGTCAGCTATGGCTTACGCGGGGCTCAGAGCACATTTTCCACCATTTTTGCCCCACTTACCTTGTCATATATCCTTCAACCTCCATACCGGTGCCGCTCTTATGAATGGTAATCCTGACGGCACCCAGTTCGTCAGTCCGGTATATGCATGCTCCAACTTCTTTTAGGCGCTCAATAGTCTCCTCGTGGGGATGTCCGTAACGATTATTTTTGCCACAGGAAACCACTGCCACATCCGGTGTCAGCTGCCTAAGGAATTCTGTTCCCGTGGAATTACGGGATCCGTGATGTGCAACCTTAAGCACTGATACCCTTGAGATATCATATTGTCTTAAAAGTGACGTGACATGCTTTTCCCCTTCCTCCTCCAGATCGCCGGTCAAAAGCAATGAAAAATTGCCATAGGTGATATAATAAACTGCCGAACCGGCATTGGAATTCAAAGCTGCCGTGTCCCCTGACGCTTTCGGATTCAGGCACAAAACATTGACCTCGTTTAGCTGAAAAGAGGCCCCTGCTGCAATGCATCTGATATCAATTTTTTGTTTTTCTGCTGCTGTAAGTACACTGCCAAATTCCTCACTGAGAATCTTTGGACTCCTGTCCGGCAGGACTATCATTTCAATAGTAAAATGGGGATTATTCAGAAGTTCCAGAATGCCATTCACATGATCTTCATCACCATGGCTTAAGAAAACCGCATTTAGATGCCGAATCCCTTTGGCTTTTAAAAACGGTTCCAGACGGTACGTTCCTGCATTGTTTACACTGCTGCTGCCGCCGTCAAAAAGATACACGCCTCCGTCCGGCACTTCCAGGCAAATACAGTCGCCCTGCCCCACATCCAGAAAAGTTACCGTAAGATTTTTTCCCGGTACCGGCATAAAAAGCAGAATGACTCCCAGCAGAAGTCCTGCCCTGTATCTGACCTGAAATTCCTCTTTGCGGTTTGAGATAAAAATAAAGAGTGCCATGATGGCATAAGCAAGCAAAATCCGTATCAGGGAAGGTTTGCCCGGCGTCCACGTGCTATTCACTATTCCGGCAGCTACCGTGGCACAGCTTTTATAAATAAAAAGAATCAGGGAAACTACCATATGACAGACATGTTCTGCCGTTGCAGGCAGAAAAGAAAGCATCCCGGCAGGCAGAATCGGCAAAATCTCTGCAGACAGCCAAAGAAAAAATGTATGAATATGGGAAAAAGCAATTGCCGCCATGCATAATACAAGAAGCGGTCCTGCAAGCGGTACCACGATGAGATTTAAAAACAACCCTGCCAGTGAGACCTCATAAAAAAACCAACATTGTATGGGAAGTGTGAAAAACCACACGGAAAGAGAAGTTGCAAAGCCTTCTGCAAGAAGCCCGGACAGTTTCTGAAAATTGGAATGATTTGTGCCGAATGGAGTGGGGAAAGTTTTGCCATTTGGAATCCGGCTGAAAGATTTTTTACGGAAAAGTGCCGGTTTCAGAAGTGTGATGCCAAGAATGGCAGAAAACGATAACAGAAAGCCTGACTGGCCTGCATACCCGGGATTTATGAAAAGAAGCCACACGCCGCAGCAGGAAAGTGCGGTAAGTGTATCAAAAGTCCTTCTGCACCACTTTGCAAGAAGAAGCAGCACAAACAGAGAAAACGCCCGCAAAGCCGAGGCAGACATGCCGGTCATTATGGTATAGACTCCCATTCCCGCCACACTGAAAAGTAATGCTCCCATTAAAGTGCGCCGCGGCTTCCCGGGAATCAATTTCCGAAATATTTTTAGAAGGAATGCAAAAAGTCCCATGCCTAAAAGACTGATGTGCAGTCCCGATATGGCAGCAACATGAAAAATACCTGCCTCCTGGTATAGACTTTTTATCTCATCCTGCAGATAGACCCTCTCTCCCAAAAGCATGGCTGAAAGAAGTGCTCCGTTTTCTTCCCCGAACTGCCAACGCAGCTGACCGCAAAGATACCTGCGCAGCCTGAACAACTGCTCTTTTCCACAGAAAAGGACCCCCGAAATGCCGGAAGGTTTTTGCATGATCGAACAGCTTTCCGAGACAATCCTTCCATAAATTCCTTGGGAAGCATAATACGCAGCTGCATCAAACTGTCCGGGATTGGAAGCACTTTCATATGTAAAAAATGTACCGCTGATACAAACGCGACTGCCGATTACAGGCTCTTCTTCCTCTGCCATGGTGCATAAAAAGCAGCTTCTGTTTTCCTGTTTCAGCACAAGAAATTCTTCAATACCTCCTGCACTTTTACGCAGTTCTTTACCGATTACGGTTCCGGATACCGATACCTTTTTTCCGTTCATACTGTCATAGGAAATCTGATTTTGAAAAAAGTAAGAACAAAGAAGAATGAAAGAAATGATAATAAGATTACACAGGCACAGAGGGCGCCTGCAGGAAATATGCAGTCGCGGCGACGTTGACGGCCGCCGTTTCGGCGGCCCTGTGGATTTGATAAATGAAAACAATATACTACCTCATTGTTGTGCATCGGCTGTTGTAACAAGGTTTAAATTCCGTTCAAACACCGTACTTAAGCTTACGCTTTCCCTGTACATCAGATTGGTTTCACCGTTAATGGAAATCTGAACCTTATTGACGCTGGTAAGCTCTGCCAGGGAATTTACAACGGAATAAATTGCCACATCCGTCGTAACGTTATAA
This sequence comes from Lachnospiraceae bacterium, assembly GCA_051888725.1. GTDB lineage: Bacteria > Bacillota > Clostridia > Lachnospirales > Lachnospiraceae > Acetatifactor. Next base: position 2,509 of record JBJFCA010000166.1, on the reverse strand, counting down.
GTCTGGCTTAAGAAACCTTCATCAAAATTCACATAGCAGATGCCGTCTTTTACGGAAATGCTCACCAGTTTGGTATTGGGATTAATGGTGGGAAACGCTACGTCTGCCACATCCGCATTGGGACCGGCAAGAAGCTGCTCCACCACTAATTTTTCAATGGAAATATTGGTATTGTAAGCCATGGTCCGGTTTGTGGCGATGAGTGCGGTTCCGTCTGCATTGGCAAAGTACAGCTTTAAGCGCACCTTTTCGTAAGCGTTGATTTCATCCCCGGCGTTATCTATAAACTGGTCTGCGGACATAAGACCTACCGCAAGTCCCAGACTGTCATGCAGCTGGTTGCCTTCCACCGTCATGGAAACATACTTAATCCCGTCAATCTGTGTCAGGGTACGCACAAGGGCGGCACGAACCAGAATCTCCGTGGTGGAGGGCAGATTCAGATAAGCATTATCCACATCAACAAGAATCCGCTCCTCGTCAATGGTATAGGACAGCACCGCAAAGCCCATATTCAGGGGTGCCTTATAATCCAGTTTCTCCGGTGACTCCGCTAACAGCTCCATCAGTTCGGTCAGCTGGTCTGCCGCCTTTCGGGATGTAATTTCCCGCTCATGCAGTTCAAGCCCTGTTTCTGTCTGATTGATATAATAAATTTTCTTCGTATTGTCATTTTTCCCTTCCGCAGGCTTTTCACATCCTGTGAAAGTAAAAAGCAGGCATATACACAAAAGTAATGTCCATATCTTCTGCAATAATGTTACCTCCTGCCGTTAAGGCTGAATATGCGTCAGCGGAATCTTTACTAAGAATGTGGTTCCTTCTCCTTCCAGACTGGAGACCGTAATGGAACCTCTGTGCATCAGGATGGCACTTTTGGTAATGGCAAGCCCCAGTCCCGTGCCGCCGATCTCCCGTGAATGGGATTTGTCCACCCGGTAAAAACGCTCGTAAATTTTATCCAGTGAATCCTGTGGTATCCCGATACCGGTATCCTTAACCTCTATGGAGAACATCTGATGATCCGCATCCAGCACGATTTGTACAGATCCGTGTTCCTTGTTGTATTTTATGGCGTTTTCCACCAGATTGGAAATAATCAGCGTCATTTTCACTTCATCCACTTCCGCCACGACCGGACGCAGACTGGTAAACTCTACCTCCACATCCTTCTTTCTGGCAATAGGACGAAGCCGCTTACAGATTAACTCTGTCAGCTCATTAATATTGACGGCGGACACATTTAAGTCCACTGCCTTCTTATCCATCTTCACCAGTGCCAGAAGATCGGTGATAATCTGGTTCTCACGGTCGATCTCTGCTGTAATATCCTGCAGAAATTCCTGATACATCTCAGGCGGTGCATCAGGCTGCGCCAGCAGGGAATCCGCCAGTACCTTCATGGAAGTAAGCGGTGTCTTCAGTTCATGGGAGACATTGGAGACAAACTCCTGTCTGGAATCATCCAATACCTTCATCCTGCCAAGCAGCTGGTTAAACGCATCCACAATATGAATGGTCTCCGAATAGTCCGGAACAGATATTTTTTCATCCGTATAGCCCGCCTTCACTTCGTTGATTGCCTGTGTTACGTGTGCAAGCGGACGTGTCAGGGCGTCGGAAAGAATAATGGCAATTGCCAGAATAATCAGAATCATCAGGGCTTCCAGTATCAAAGCCTTACGGTTTAATACATCCATGGTGGCTATAATATTATCCGTGGAAATACTGGTCAGCATGACACCCCGTACAACGGTTTCTTCTTTTTCTCCCACATCCGTCACATGGGTTATGGTTTCCGTAATGGGAGTGGTCATTTCAATATAGCCGTGTTTCTTATCATAATTGGACAGACTCTGATTACCGAAGGAACGGATCACTTCTTCCGAGATAATAGTCTTGCCCTCACTGATTCCGTAGGTATCCTTAACAACCTTGAAATTTCCGCCGATAATCAGCACACGGCCGTCATACAGATTGGAAAGCATATCCAGTTCCGCGCCGATTACCTCAGACGAATTGTCCTGCAGATAATTATAATGGATCAAATGGTTTGCCAGAATCTTAAGCTGGGTCTGCACCGTATTGGTCCTAAGCTCTATTGCATGCTGTTCGTAGTTCTGCATGATACCGTAACGCATCAGAATGCCGGGGATGGAGCCGACAATCAGAATAATCAGGAAAATTCTGGCTCTCAGGCTTCTCAGTCCCCATATACGCCTGCCTTTTTCCGCAAGGCTTCTGCAAATTTGTGATAACTTCTTTAACATTCCTGTTCCCATCCGTAGCTTGATCCGGCATTACTGCTCCGTGTTCATAAAATAATAGCCGACGCCCCATTTGGTATGTACAAATTTGGGTTCACCGGGACATTCCTCAATCTTTTCACGCAGTCTCCGGATATGTACATCCACGGTACGAACATCTCCGGGATAATCACTGCCCCAGACAATTTTAAGCAGTTTTTCCCTGCTGTATACCTTATTGGGATTGCGCATAAGCAGCTCTA
>JBJFCA010000165.1:0-12545 GCA_051888725.1 Lachnospiraceae bacterium | reverse complement strand
ATAATAAAACATCTTTTTTCCATTGTCAATATCTCAGAATCATTTTTTTCATCATAACAAATAATAAAGTTCCGTTTCCGCCAAACAGCAACAGATGCATCATAATATACAATGCAGGTTTCCATGATCCGCTGCGTTTTTGATGCGAACCAAAATATTATCAACTGCCCTGTAGAGATATTCCTGCAGTTGCTCATCGTTTTCATAATATTCCCGGATCAGTACATGGACGGCATTTTTAATCCTTCCGCGTAAATCGCTCAGATTCTCTTTCTGTATCCATGCCTGCATCTTCACATATTCCTCCGGTTCAAAGCTTAAGACTGCAATCTCTTTCCCTGCCATAATATGACTGATGACCTTCATAAGCACGATCTCGCAGATATTTTCAATGATTGACTTATACTGTTTATTATATTGGGAAAGTATTTCCGTTACATATTCAGAAGGAAATCTGTTCAAAAATTTCTGTTCCTGCTGTATGCACAAAACATAATCATATATTTTATCAATACCTGTATGTTCCGGAATATACGTTAATACAGGATAATCTAAGGTTAAGATTGTGTTCTGCGGTTCATATTTGCAGTCATACCATTTGAAAAACTCCGGCAATCCTTTTACAACCGTATCATTCAGGCACTTATTCCCATAATCTGAAAAACAAGTCATCACCCCGTTATACAAAGTTAATGTTTCTTTTGCTTTTTCTTCAACACATTTTGCGCCTATTGCATACATTTTTTCTGCAGACATTTCTTCCTTTTGCATCAGCGAAAACTGTCCTGACAGCTCCCCTTCATGAATGCAATATAACACAGCCTCCATTAACTGCTGTGCCCTGTCATACGTTATGGAAGTGCTTTCTTTTGAAGTATAACCTTCCGCAAGCTTTGCCACGATTGGTACGAGCTCAACCATTTCATATTTCATGCCGACTACCTCCAGCAGAGTTCCTTTAAGGTCTCCTGATACAATTCGTAACTCCAACGTTCCTGAAGGTCGAATTTTGCATACTCTCCATACCCGTCTGTCTCCTGAAATCCTTCGTATCCTGCCCGAATCGCCTGTGCAAAATCAGAAAGGCAGGTGCTTTCCAGATAATCAAGATCGCCAAAACACAGGAGTTCATATTGTTCTTTCATAAGATGAATCAGCTCATCATCTGAAATTTCATCATGCATTTCGTTTTTATACAAATAGAATATTTCCTGTAAACGAATGATTGTATCAGCATAATTACTCTGGTCAATATAAGCGGAATCACAGAACTCATGAATTAGCTTTGGCACGATACCTTCACCAAACTCGATGCGTCTCTGTTCACGCAAGGTCATTTTCCGGTTTTCCAGAATCAGCTCCGCATCCTGTTTTGATAATGCAAGTCCAAACTGTTCGGTATACTGATTCGTTTCCATCACCTTGGATAATTGGTTTTTATCCTGCAACAAATCCAACCAGCTATTGTCCATGAAACATTACCCCCCATCTGAATTGATAGTTCATTATAACCGCCGCCCGATTATATGAACAGTCTTGAATTTTCGGTCATTTTGTGGTAATATAACAACAAAAGGAGGGAACATTTTTGTTCACCTCCTTAGTTATTTTTCCCTATCATTTTTAGTACGACCATAGCTTTCAGAAATTAAGCAAGCACCTTCTGTATCTGTGTCAGAAAATACTGCAGATAATTATGTGCATACAGGAAATTGAGAATGCGATTGCCCTGTGTATTCTCTAAAATGATCGTTCCCACCATGCCCATTTTATCTGTCAGGGCAAAGATCAGCCAGATAATCAATGCCGTTTCCACCACGCCAACTATAGCCCCCAGCAGCTTATCTGCGGTATGGACGACCGGCAGTTTGGAAATCAGTTTGGCGGAGAAAAAGACAAGCCCCAACAGCCTGTGTGCAATAAGCACTACCAGAAGAATGATGATGGCCGATGCCATACTTAATATATCCTTTTTCATGTATTTTGAAAAAGCAGTGACGCCAAGCACCGCCACAAAGCTCAATACAATCAGTGAAACGCAGGAAATAATCTCTTTCACCATTCCTCTGTGAAATCCTTCTGCAATTCTCCAAATCAACAGTATGATCATGCAAATAATTACCCAGTTTAAATTCATATGTATGCTCCTTATTTTCTAATTAGTGACTTATTTTAACTGTATCGACTGCAGGGAATCCTCTGTCACAAGCGTATAAGTATAGCCTTCCCCGGTAGGAATCAGCAGATCCACTTTCTTTTGAAAAGTTCCGTCATATTTGATTCGTCCGTCCATAGTACCGATCAGGCAGGCTTCTTCATTATATATGGTGTATGTATCTTTATAAAACACCACATCCTTGTATGCCAGGTCAAAATCCTGTTTTCTGACAAGATTGCCGGTTTTATCATAAATCTCCAGACGATAGGTCTTATCACCTGTCCGGTTTTCAAATACAAGTCCCACATGTTCTTCGTTATGGTAAACACTTAAAATCTCAGAATCAAAATAATACACATTTTTCAGTTCCGGTTTAACGCCGCCCGCAAAGAATAAAAGACAGTCATCACCAATGGCAAAGGCCGCAGAATTACTCATAAAGCAGATATACGGTACAACTGTGTCCGAATAGTCATATCCGCCCACCAGGTTATCTGTCTGGTTTTTACCGTATTCATCAAAATTGTAAAAAGCTATGCGGGATTTCATTTCTACCGTATCCATATAAAAATAGGAAACCGCACACAACAGGGCGTTGGGAGAAAGACTCAGGGCAATGGGATATCCTGTCTGTTCCATGGTGATATGGAATTTTAAAAGTTCTTTTCCTGTAGTGTCATAGACATAGATCCATGTTACCTTACTGTCCTCCAGTACAGCAGATACCACGCCGTTGCTTGCAACCTCAATATTTCTGATTGGCAGGTTCGTAGTAATGGTACCCAGTTGCTTTTCCGCACTTTGAATATAAATTGTCCGCCCGTTGTAGTCTGCAATCGCAACCACATCCTCGCATACTGAAATTATTGGGTTTTGCATCTCATAGGTCTGGTTCCACAGTACATTACCCTCGGCGTCCATACACCGTGCACCATCATTACTGTAGGATAGAATATCCTTACCCAGCCGCAGGTTTTCCGTTCCGCTCACAAAGACCTGAGGCACATCTGTTTTCACCGTATAATCAGTATATTTCTTGTTACGATATAAAATATAAAGCAGCAAAACAACTGCAGCACAAATAACAAGAATTAACAATGTCCGATATATCGTGCTGAGTCTGTGCTTTCTGATTTTTTCCTTATAATCCCCCGTGTCTTCCTGTTTCAGAAGGCGCAGATTACTCTGCTTAAGCGGATTCCGTTTTTGTTTTATTTTCTTTTCCTGATTGAAGTCCCTGATATCTGCCATTTTGTTTTCTTCCTTTTCTTCAGTATAACACATACCTGTCACGGAAGTAAAATAGTTTGTCCTACTTCAATATTATCAGGATTTTTTATTCCGTTCAATTCACATACCTTTTTCACCATTTCAAGGTTCCCGTACTTTCTTCTGCAGATTGCATTCAGGGTATCTCCACGCATAATCGTATAGTAAGCAGGGTCTTCCGGCATGTCACTGGTTACGGCAGGCCCCTGCACCGCTGTATCTGTATTTGCGGACACGTCTGCAGGATTTTCAAGGCTTTCCAAGGTTTCAGCCTTTTCCGTTCCTGCGCTGCTTACAGTTCTTCCGTCATTGTCCGGCAACGCCGTACCTCCTGTTTCCTGTATCTGTACAATATGGCTGTTGTTTTCCAAAGTTTCCGGGCTGTCGCTTTCCGTGGCGTCCGGAATTTTCTGATGGGACAATTCTGCAATCACCTGTCCTGCTGCCACCTGCAGCTCTTCCATCTTATCAAAGTCGTTTACCGTCGTAATACCGATCACACACAGGACTACAAACATGGCTGCTGCAGCAATCTTCATCCTCTGCAGATATTTTGCCATCTGTCTGCCTCGGTCCGGTTTTTTTGCTTCCTCCTCATTTGTGGGAGCCAATGCGGCCGATTCCTTCTTTTCTTCCCTGATACTTCCGGTATCCCATGTGCCTCTGACATAAGTGTCAGACCTTTTGTCATTTTCTTCCATTTCCAGCATGAAACTCAGCATGCTCTCATTTTTTTCATAAAAACATGCATAGCCGCTGACCGCAATGCCCTTTCCGCGGGTATCCACATAGAGTATTTCCGGCAGTTCTTCTCTGACGGTGCTCCAGACCAGAAAATCATATTCCGGGAAATGCCGTTTTCCTATAGATGCAATCTCTTCCCGGTCAAGCTGTGACAAATACGAGCCTTTTCCTGTGAGTCCCTCTATTCTGGATGCTCCATATAAAAAATAATAGGTACATCCGTCTTCTTTACAGGATTTGCCGTAAAACGCCAGACCGGTGCTCTGTCCTTCGCAGGTTCGGTTCCATTCCTTTATGTAAGACATGATGTAATCTTCGATAAAAATCTTATGTGACTTGTCCGGTTTTCCCATCTGTACAAGATTCTTAGGCAGTTCCATGTGTGTCCCCCATTTCCATTTTTGCGGACAGTATACACCTTTCTTTCCGCATATTCGCTCGAAATCGAGGAGATAACCACCAATTTCTTTCGACAAATACATGTCCCTTACTTTCTGACGCTATTTCCGGTTGAACAAAAAAGAAGCCCGCATAAATACAGGCTTCCTTAATGATTACCTATTATTACCCCGGTTTTACTCTTCCACACCGAATTCATAAACGGTTGTGTAGTCGTATATTCTGTCCGGTCCGAATACTGCCGACGGAAACTGTGGCTTATTGGCTGAATCGGGATAAAACTGGGTTTCCAGGCAAAGACCGCTTCTTTTACCGTAAAGTGCTCCATCCTTGCCGGTTTCCTCTCCGATAAAGTTGCCGGCATAAAACTGTACGCCGGGCAGGTTGGTATAAGCTTTGAGTACACGGCCGCTTGTGGGCTCACTGACCTTTGCAAAAAGTCTGACACTGCCGTCATAATTATCCAATACCCAGTTGTGGTCGTATCCGCCGGTCAGTTCTGTCTGTTCATACGCATCCCGGATTCGGCTTCCCACTGTATGCGGTGTGGTAAAGTCCATAGGGGTACCTGCTACCGGTGCAATCTCCCCTGTGGGAATGCTGCCTTTTACCACCGGTGTGAAATGAGAAGCTTTCAGTTCCAGCACATGATCCTCAATATTGCCGTTTCCCTGTCCCTTCAGATTGAAATAAGAATGATTTGTCATGTTAAAAACAGTGTTTTTATCGCTTTCCATATGGTAATGCAGTTCTACCTTATTATCCTCTGTCAGGGAATAAGTAAGTGTAATCCCCCGGTTACCGGGAAGTCCCAGACTGCCATCCTTTTCACACAGGGAAAAGCTTACGAAATTTTCTCCCGTCTGCGCATCCCAAAGACGTTTATGAAATCCATCACTCAGATGTGTATGTAAATTATTGACGCCGTCATTGACATCCAGATGGTATTCCTTACCTTCCAGTACAAACTTTGCACTGCCGGTGCGGTTTGCCACCGGTCCGATTGCTGCACCAAAGCAGCTGCTGTTTTCGAAATACCCGTCTACCCCGTCAAATCCCAGTACTACATCCGCCACATTACCATTTCGATCCGGCACACAGATCTTGTTGATGTTAGCACCATAATTTAATACAGTGACACTCATGCCGTTTTTATTTGACAACGTATATGCGTAGACCTGTTCTCCCGAAAGAGTTTTTCCAAATTCTTCTCGTTTTACTGATATTGCTGTCATTAATTTCTCCCATTTTTCGAAACGCAGTGTTTCGTCCCTTTCCCATCATCCTTTTTCTCTTACATTTCAACTCTGCCTTCCAGTGCACGCAGCAGCGTAACCTCATCAATATACTCCAAATCGCCGCCTACCGGTACACCGCTTGCAATCCTCGTCACCCGGATACCTGTAGGTTTGATCAGCTTGCTGATATACATCGCTGTTGTTTCTCCCTCCAGACTGGAATTGGTTGCAATAATTACTTCCTCCACATTGCCCTCAAGGCGGCTTATCAGTTCCTTCAGTTTGATATCCCCGGGGCCGATTCCCAGCATGGGAGAAATGGCACCATGCAGTACGTGATAAACCCCTTCGTATTTTCCTGTTTTTTCATAAGCTGCCAGATCCCTGCTGTTTTCCACCACCATAATCTGGGCATGGTTACGGTTTTTATTGGCACAAATAGGACAAGTTTCATTGTCCGTGAGGGTAAAACACTCCTTGCAGTATTTTACATTCTCCTTGGCATCCATAATGGTATGTGCCAGTCTGTTCACCTTATCCTTCGGCATATTAATGAGATGAAATGCCAGTCGTTGCGCAGACTTGCTGCCGATGCCCGGCAGTGCGGCAAGTTCTTCTATTAACTTATTGATATATCCGCTGTACATTTCCATTAGAAAGGAAATCCTCCGCCCAGACCGCCTGTCATTTTGCTCATCATGGCAGCATTTTCCTCTTCTGCCTTACGCAATGCTTCATTGGTGGCTGCTACGATCAGATCCTGCAGCATTTCAATATCGTCCGGATCCACAACCTCTTCAGAAAGCTTTACGCTTACCAGTTCTTTCTTACCGGTTACCGTTACCTCCACTGCACCGCCTCCTGCTGCTGCGGTAAATTCCTTTGTCTCCAGTTCCTTCTGGCTCTCTTCCATCTGCCGCTGCATTCTCTGTGCCTGCTTCATCAGATTGTTCATGTTGCCGGGCATTGCGCCTCCCGGAAATCCTCCGCGTTTTGCCATTTTAATACTTCCTCCTGCTTTTATTTCCTTTTTAATATTCTCTTATTTCGGAAAGTGTTCCGGAATGTTTTAAGTTTCCGGATCATCTTCTACTTCAATATCCATATGAATGACCTGCTTTAGGTCTACATAAGATTCTTCAAATTCTCTCTCCGACTTTACGGACTGGAAGTTTACCTCCACATCCTTTCCTGAAAAGTCCGCCAAAAGACGCTTCAGGGCATCCCTGTTATCCTCATGAAGCTGAAAATAATCGGATGCCAGTCCATCCGGCAGTACCACAATCAGCCTGTTATCTCCCCCAAGGCTCAGGCGTGCCCCCTTCAGATAATTCTTCATGGGATTGTCCGCATTGCCTGCTATGGAAGGCCAGTTTTTCACAATTTTTTCTACTTCCTCAGGAATCGCTTTGGGGAGCTCCGGCTTCGGTTTGTGAACCGGTCTGCCGCCAGTAGCGCCTGCTGCCATGTTCTCTAACATCTCCGGTGTCATACCCTCCGGCAAAAAGGAAGCATGCTCAATCTTCTCCTCCACAACCCTGATTCTGTCAATCAGGGCGTCTTCTGAAGTCTCCATGGCAGGCCGGCACATCTTAATCAGTGCCAGTTCGATCAGAATTCTTTTCTGGGAAGCATATCTTACCTGATTGGACAGATCCGAAAAAATACGGATATAACGCATAATGGTTACCATATCCGCCATTTCCGCTTCCTCTTTCAGCCTTGCCAGATTTTCAGAAGAAACATCAATCACATCCTCTATATCGTCTGTAGCCTTTGCCAGCATCAGGTTTCTTAAATACCATGCAAAATCACTGACAAACTGTACCAGTTCCCGTCCCTGCATGACAATCTCTTCCAGAATGGATATACTCTGCAGGGCGTCTGCTGCAAGCAGACTCCGAAACAGCCTGCTGAATACCTCCGTATCCACCGCACCCAGTACATCCAGAACCTTATCATAAGTAAGCTCCTGTCCCAAATGAAACGCAATACACTGATCTAACAGGCTTAAACCGTCACGCATGGACCCGTCTGCCGCTTTCGCAATATAACGCAGTGCACGGTCTTCAATCTGCACTCCTTCCGCATCCATCAGTTCTCTCATCCGGTCTGCAATGGTATCTATGGAAATACGCCTGAAATCATATCGCTGGCACCGGGAAAGAATCGTCACCGGAATCTTGTGAACCTCCGTGGTAGCCAGGATGAAGATCACATAAGAAGGCGGTTCTTCCAATGTTTTCAGCAGTGCGTTAAATGCACCTATGGACAACATATGCACTTCATCGATAATATAAACCTTATATTTGCCTTCTGCGGGTGAATAGGACACCTCGTCCACAATCTCGCGGATGTTGTCAACACTGTTATTGGAAGCCGCATCGATTTCAATGACATTCATGGAAGCCCCTGCAGCGATTGCCTTGCAGACAGCACATTCCCCACAGGGACTTCCGTCCATGGGATGTTCACAGTTCACCGCCCTTGCAAATATCTTCGCTATCGTAGTCTTACCGGTTCCTCTGGTTCCTGTAAACAGATAAGCATGTCCGATTCTGTTTGCCCTGATCTGATTTTTTAAAGTCGTCACAATGTGTTCCTGGCCCTTCACATCCTCAAACCGTGCGGGGCGGAACTTTCTGTAAAGTGCTGTATATGACATAACTACCTTAATCGCCGAAGCAGATGCCCAGCAATTTTCCTTCCTTCACAATGCTTGCATCCGGGGATACTGTCTTTAACTTGCCTGCCACTTCTTCCAGAGGTACCTTTACGATTTCACGGTTTTTATAGCCAACCATAAATCCGTATTCTCCGTCCAGAATCAGCTTACCTGCCTCAGAACCCAGTCTGCTCGCAAACACTCTGTCATACGGATCGGGACTACCGCCTCTTTGCACATGTCCGGGTACGGTCACACGAACCTCTCTGCCTGTCTTCTCCTGAATCTGTGCTGCCACTTCATAAGAAACAGAAGGATAAGGACGATTGCGGAGCTTCTCTTTGTAAGCCTTCTTGGACAGCTTGGCATCTTCTTTGGAAATAGCGCCTTCCGCTACCGCAATAATGGTAAAGCGGCTGCCGTTTTTATGATGTGTCTCAATAGCTTCCGCCACTTTATCAATATCATAGGGAATTTCCGGAATCAGGATAACGTCTGCGCCACCGGCAATTCCGGCATTTAGAGTCAGCCATCCTACCTTATGCCCCATCACTTCCACAATAAAGACTCTGCCATGGGATGCTGCCGTAGTATGGATGCAGTCAATGGCATTGGTTGCAATATCCACTGCACTCTGGAAACCGAACGTCATGTCCGTGCCCCAAAGGTCGTTATCAATTGTCTTCGGCAGGGTGACAACATTTAATCCCTCTTCCCGAAGCAGGTTTGCAGTCTTGTGGGTACCGTTACCGCCTAAGATTACGAGGCAGTCCAGTTTCAGCTTCTTGTAGTTTTTCTTCATGGATTCCACTTTATCAATGCCGTTTTCATCCGGCTCATGAATCAGCTTGAAAGGAGTCCGGGATGTCCCGATAATGGTTCCGCCCACGGTCAGAATGCCGGAAAAATCTTTGCCCGTAAGCATTCTGTAATTCCCATAAATCAAGCCTCTGTATCCATCCAGAAAGCCATAAATTTCTACCTTTTCACCACTGTTTACTAAGGTCTTCACCACACCGCGCATGGCAGCATTCAAGGCCTGGCAGTCACCGCCGCTTGTCAGCATTCCGATTCTTATCATCCGTTTGTCCTCCTGTATATTCATTTTCAGTTCTTTATATTCTACCACAAAAATAATTTTGTTACCATAGAAAATAAAACTATAAATACGGCACCATATACACCGGTATACAGAAAATATCTTTATCCTTCTTCATATCCTTTGTGTATACCAGGTATCTCTCCAAAATTCTATCCGAAAATTTCTCTGTAAATACATCCAAAGACTTGTGTGTCTTATATCCGGATGATTTTATTTCTAATGGAACGATTTTGTTTTTTCTTGCTAATATAAAATCAATCTCGTAATTATGTTTTGATTGCTCATTTAGAATTGTATGATAAAACAATTCGTTTCCATTAGCAGCCAGACACTGTGCCACTACATTTTCATACAAATATCCAAGATTAACACTTAATTTATCACTAAGCAGTTTTTGGTATAACTCATTTTCCGTAAAATCTTTATCTTTGAACATAAGTGTTACAAATAATCCTGTATCGCTTAAAAACAGCTTAAATCTTGACAGGTCTTTTGTGTTAGACATTCCTGCATTCGGATCATTCACATTGTATGAAACCAAAACAGTCTTCGAATCCTTTAATTCTGCAATAAGTTCTAAAATCTTATCTGTTTTTTCTCCATCAAGCACAGTCGCTGCATGAAATCTTGACGCATTCTTGTTTAGCTGTGCCGGAATCGCATCAAACAGCATGGCCAATCGTCCCGTCTGGTCTATCTTTGCAAAATCAGACTCATACAGATTTAAAATATCCCGTTTTACTTCATCCACAATTCTAAAATTATTCGTATCAATGTATGCCGTGATTGCCTGTGGCATCCCTCCCACAAGCATATACAACCTGAATTGTCTTATTTGTTTACAATTCATCGCATCGCCTAAGCCCTGGTTCATTTCAAAGCATTTCTTTATAAGTGAAAATGATGTTTCGTCTCCAATAGCCCACAAAAATTCCTCATAATCCATGGGATACATACTGAGTTTTCTTTCTTCACTGGGAATCAGAATATCCTTAACATTCTTCTTTATGGAAATTAGTGAACCGGTTTCTATATAATCATATCTATGATCCTCAACCAATGCCTTGATAGCCTGACGAGCCTTAGGGCACAGCTGCACCTCATCAAATATAATTACTGAATTACGTTCATGCAAATCCACCTTATATTGCAACTGCAGCTGCAAAAACAGGTAATTCAAATCAGATACGTCTTCAAAAAGATTCCTTACTTCTTTTGATGCTTTTGCAAAATCAATGAATACATAACTTCTGTATTCATTTTTAGCAAATTCTTCAACCACCGTTGACTTTCCAATACGGCGTGCACCTTCAATCAGGAGAGCTGTTCTCCCATCTGATTCCCGTTTCCAATCAAGCATTTTACTGTATATTTTACGCTTAAACATTATGTTCACTCTTCTCTCCGCATTTTTTATTATGTTTATTTTTCTCGTTTCCGCATTTTTTATACAGTAATATTATCATATTTCCGCTTTTTCTTCAAGAATCCATCTGTTTCTTCTCCCCATAAAATAAAGCTCCTGCCCCGATACCTTCCAATTTGTATCAGAACAGAAGCTTTATCCACAAAAAATGTCAGCGGAGATGGAGGGGGTCGAACCCTCGCGCCGGTTGTGCCGACCTGTCGCTTTTCGAGAGCGATCTCTTCACCACTTGAGTACATCTCCGGATTACCTGTTACTTTGCAGCCCGTTTGTCTGCCAACGGCACTGTGCCAATTATAGCATATTTCCGGCGATTAGCAAACAAAAAGTTATTCTCTTTCTCCCACCTTGGTAATGGTGCCTCCACCGACAATGATGTCACCATCATAAAGTACAACAGACTGACCCTTGGTAATGGCTCTCTGGGGCTCATCAAATTCCACCCGGATCTCATCTTCACCCGTCTGGATGACGGTTGCCCACTGTTCAGGCTGACGGTACCGTACCTTTGCCTTTACCCGCATAGGTTCTTTGATTACAGGAACACTGATTAAATTAATATCATCTGCATACAAAACCCTGTCATACAGTTCGGATTCTCTTGCCAGCACCACGGTGTTGTCAGTTGTATTTACTTCTTTAACATACATGGGCTCTTTCAAGGAAAGCCCCAGTCCCTTCCTCTGACCGATGGTGTAGCGGATTAAGCCCTTGTGTCTGCCTAAAACATTGCCGTTAACATCCACAAAATCGCCTTCCGGATATTTCTTCCCGGTATACTGTTCAATGAAATCCGCATAGCAGCCATTCTGCACAAAGCAGATATCCTGGCTGTCATGCTTTGCAGCATTGATAAAATCCTGCTCCTCCGCAATCTGTCTTGTTTCAGTCTTATGCATACTTCCCAGAGGAAACAGGGTATGGGCGAGCTGCTCCTGGGTCATGGCATACAGTACATATCCCTGATCCTTGGACGGATCCAATCCTTTTTTTAATAAATAGCGTCCGGTTTTATCATCCTTTTCAATTCTTGCATAATGCCCGGTCACCACATATTCACATCCCAGTTCCCGGGCCCGTTGATACAGCTTATCAAACTTTAAGAAACGGTTGCAGTCGATGCAGGGATTGGGCGTACATCCATGCTCATATGCACTGACAAAACGGTCAATCACGTGTGTTTCAAATTTCTCAGCAAAATTAAACACATAATAAGGCATATTCAGCTTGTGAGCCACGTTTCTGGCATCTTCCACATCATCCAAAGAGCAGCAGGTATGCTCCCTGAAGACACCGATTTCATCATTGGTGAAAAGCTTCATGGTGACACCTATGCAGTCAAATCCCTCTTTTTTCATCTGATACGCTGCCACGGAGGAATCCACACCTCCGCTCATGGCAATGATTGCCTTTCGTTCCCGTTCCATAAAACACAAACCTTTCTTCATTAAGTGTGTTTATTATAAACACAGGTTTTTTTTCTGTCAACCGCGCAAACCCTCTTGCAAGAATCCTTTCTCTTTTATAATATGGTAATGACAAAT
>JBJFCA010000164.1:0-2652 GCA_051888725.1 Lachnospiraceae bacterium | reverse complement strand
CAGAAGAACAGAAGGAGAAAGAAAAACTTGTAAAAATCACCCAGCGCAATAAATTCTGTGTGGGAGATATCATTGAAATCATGAAACCTTCCGGAGAAAATATAGAGGTATGTGTTGAAAAAATGTATGACGAGGAAGGAAATGCCGTGGAGAGTGCCCCCCACCCCCAGCAGGAAATCTGGCTGAAGCTTTCCGTCATGCCTGCAGTGCAGGATATTCTGAGGGTGAAAAATATTACCGATATTTGACCTTGCTTTTTTCCTGAAAGTAAGATAAGGTGGATGAAAGAGGATCAGAAGGGGTTAAGTGAAGATGAGTGAAATGATCAATATGGAAGAATTGTTTGCCAGCAAAGTATTTACCCTTGGCAAAATGAAGGAGAGGCTTCCGAAAAATGTTTATAAGGAAGTCACGAATGTAATGGAAAACGGCGGAGAATTGTCTCCGGAGACGGCGGATGTGGTTGCAAAAGCCATGAAAGACTGGGCCGTGGAAAACGGTGCTACACATTATACACACTGGTTCCAGCCGCTGACCGGCATTACGGCGGAAAAACATGACGCGTTTGTCAGTCACCCGGATAAAGACGGCCGTATGATTCTGGAATTCTCCGGCAAGGAGCTGATTAAGGGAGAGGCAGACGGTTCCTCTTTCCCCTCAGGTGGTCTTCGTGCCACTTTTGAAGCAAGAGGCTATACGGCATGGGACATTACGTCCCCTGCATTTTTGAAAGAGGATGCAACCGGTGTCATTCTTTGTATTCCCACAGCATTCTGTTCTTATAAGGGAGAAGCACTGGATAAGAAAACACCTCTGCTCCGTTCCATGGAAGCTGTCAGCACACAGGCGCTCAGGATCGTACGTCTTTTTGGCAATACCGAAGCCAAAAAGGTAGTTGCTTCCGTAGGGGCAGAACAGGAATATTTCCTTGTTGACAAAGAAAAATATCTGAAGAGAGATGACCTGATCTTTACCGGCAGAACCCTGTTTGGAGCACCCGCACCTAAGGGACAGGAGCTGGAAGATCACTACTACGGTACCATTCGTGAGAGAATCGGTGCTTTTATGAAGGATTTAAATATTGAACTCTGGAAGCTGGGCGTCACGGCCAAGACCCAGCACAATGAAGTTGCTCCCGCACAGCATGAGCTGGCTCCCATTTATGAGACAGCCAATATTGCGGTAGACCACAACCAGCTTGTCATGGAAACCATGAAGAAGGTGGCAGACAGACATGGAATGACCTGTCTTCTGCACGAGAAACCTTTTGCAGGCGTAAACGGCTCCGGTAAACATGATAACTGGTCCCTTACAACTGACAATGGTGTCAATTTACTGGATCCGGGTGAAACACCCAATGAAAATATCCAGTTTCTGCTGGTGCTTGCCTGCATCTTAAAGGCAGTGGATACCCATGCAGACCTGCTTCGCCAGAGTGCATCCGATGTGGGAAATGATCACAGACTGGGTGCCAATGAGGCGCCGCCTGCCATTATTTCCGTATTTTTAGGGGAACAGTTAGAGGATGTGGTGAAACAATTGGTAGAAACAGGGGAAGCTGCGCACTGTTTAAATGGCGGACGCCTTCAGACCGGTGTTTCCACACTTCCTGATTTTGAAAAAGATGCCACAGACCGCAACCGTACATCACCCTTTGCCTTTACCGGCAATAAGTTTGAATTCCGTATGGTTGGCTCTTCCGATTCCATTGCAGATCCCAATACCACATTAAATGCCATTGTGGCAGAAGCGTTCTGCGAGGCAGCAGATGTTCTGGAAAAAGCGGAAGATGTTGATATGGCAGTGCATGATCTGATCAAGGAATATCTGACAAAACATCAGAGAATTATCTTTAATGGTGACGGCTATTCTGAGGAATGGGTGAAAGAAGCAGAAAGACGGGGACTTCCCAACATCCGTTCCATGATCGAAGCAGCAAGTACCCTGACAACGGAAAAATCGGTACGCCTTTTTGAAAAATTTGGTATCTTTACCAAAGCAGAGCTGATTTCCCGTGAAGAGATTCTGTATGAAACCTATGCCAAGACCTTAAACATTGAAGCGCTTACAATGATCAATATGGCTAATAAAAAGATCATTCCGGCAGTCATCCGCTACAGCAAGTCACTGGCAGATACCGTCATCGCCGTAAAGGATGCCGGTGCCGATGCCTCCGTGCAGAAGGACATATTAAATGCCGTAAGCAGCAAGCTGATTGTTGCCAAGAATGCACTGCTTCGACTGGAACAGGTGACGGCTGAGGCCGGTACCATTACCAATGCGAAGGAAAAAGCGTTTTTCTACAAGGATACCGTAAAGGTGGAGATGGATGCCCTGCGTAAACCGGTGGATGAACTGGAACTGATCGTGGACAAATCCATGTGGCCCATGCCCACATACGGGGATCTGACGTTTGAAGTGTAAGAATGTGAAAACGGGGCATATGAATGCAAAACACAAATATGCCCCGTGGATCCTTATAAGAAATGGTCATTTAATTGGGTAATTTTAACAAATAATTTCTAATATTTAAAAAATTTGAATTAGGGTATTGCAAAATGGGAATACTTCATATATAATGCATAAGGTAGTTAAATAAAGGGCTATCGCCAAACGGTAAGGCAACGGACTCTGACTCCGTCATTTCAAGGT
>JBJFCA010000163.1:0-46823 GCA_051888725.1 Lachnospiraceae bacterium | reverse complement strand
ATTCAAATCTCTTTTATATCAGACCCTGCAGACAAAAACAACATCTGCAAACGGCGCCCAGAAACCGACCAGAGCACAGGTGGGCTTAGGTGTACGGAATGCATCCATGACCACGATTTTTACGGATGGCAGTATGACTGCAAGCGAGAGCAACACCGCATTTGCCATTACCGGTAACGGTTTTTTTGCAGTAAAGGGCGAGGACGGGAACACATACTACACCAGAAACGGTAATTTTTTGTGGACCAGAGCGGATAATGGCGGTATGATGCTTGCGGATACTGACGGCAGGCCGGTACAGGACTCCACGGGAAAATCCATTATTTTAGATAAAAAATATGAGACCAGCAAAATTTCCGTGACCAGCAGAGGGGAAATCTGCTACCCCGATGAAAAGAATAATCCCCAGCCTCTGGGAATCAATATCGGTATTTACCAGTTCTCCAATCCCGGCGGACTGGAAAAGAGAGGAAGTACCCTGTATCAGCAGACGGCTGCAAGCGGGGAACCGATCAATGAAGCAACCAGTACAACGGTGAATAAGAGTTCCGTCTGGCAGAATTTCCTGGAAGCATCCAATGTGCAGGTCGTGGATGAAATGGTCAATATGATTGTGGCACAGAGAGCTTATGAAATGAACTCCAAGGCGATTACGGCATCGGATGAAATGCTTCAGCAGGCTAACAACTTACGAAGATAGTCAGAAAGGTGAGGGTTAGATTATGGATATCAGCAGTCTCACAGACAGCTATATGGATCTTTTTAAAACACAGAATTCCCAGACAGCTGCAAAATTGGAACAACAGAATAAAAAGGATTACAGCAATGCAACTGATGAAGAACTGATGGATGCCTGCAAGGAATTTGAAGCGTATTTCGTGGAGCAGATGTTTAAGGAAATGGTCAAGACCATTCCGGAATCCGAAAACACTTCTTCCTACACTTCCAATCTGATGGATTATTACAAGGATAACATGATACAGGAAATTGCCAGTGAATCCACGGAACAGGGAAGCCTGGGACTGGCACAGATGCTCTACGAACAAATGAAACGGAACTATAATCTGTAAGGACTGCCAAAGGCAGTCCTTTTCGTGTTATGGGAGCTTTGAAAGGATTAGCGTAAAATGGAAAAAATCACAGGATTTGTGGAACATATTGTGTTTCAAAATGCTGAAAACGGGTATACGGTACTGGAACTGTCCGGAGATGAAGGAGAAACGGTTCTGGTGGGAATGATGAAGGGCATTACCCAGGGTGAAAGCATTCAGGCAGAAGGCGATTATACGGAGCATCCGGTATACGGCAGACAGTTTAAGGTGACAGCTTACCGTACCGTGACCCCGAAGGATGCTGCGGGAATGGAGAGATACCTGGCATCAGGTGCCATTAAGGGGATTGGTGCAGCACTGGCATCACGTATTGTAAAAAAGTTTGGAGCGGATACGTTTCGGATCATGGAGGAAGAACCTATACGGCTGGTAGAAGTAAAGGGAATCAGCGACAGAATGGCCAGAGAAATTGCATCCCAGATGGAGGAGAAACGGGACCTCAGGGAAGCTTTCCTGTTTTTACAGCAATATGGCATTTCCAATACACTGGCAGTTAAGATCTATAACACTTATGGCGACGGGCTCTACCGTATGATACAGGAAAATCCTTACAAGATGACGGAAGATATTGAAGGCGTCGGCTTCAGGACGGCAGATGAAATTGCAACGAGAATCGGAATTCATACCGATTCGGATTACCGCATCAGAAGCGGTATTCTCTATTGCTTAAGTCAGGTGACGGCAGAAGGGCATATGTATCTGCCCAAAGAGCTTCTCCTGCAGCGTGCAGGTGAACTTTTGATGGTAGACGAAGAGAATATTTTCCCACAGGTAGAAAATCTTGCCATGGAGAAAAAGCTGATTTTAAAAACAGATGCTGAATCGGAAACGGTACAGATTTTTACGGCAGCTTCCTATTATGCGGAGTTAAGCTGTGCCTCCATGCTGCGCGACTTAAATCTGCCCATGTATGGAGAAGAAGGGATGCTTCCGTCTACGGAAAGCCTCATCAGAAAAAAAATAGAAGCCATTACGGATGCAGAAGAACTGGAACTGGATAACCTGCAGGAGGAAGCGGTACTGCAATGTGTAAAAAACGGTGTACTGATTCTTTCCGGTGGTCCCGGTACGGGAAAGACTACTACCATCAACACTATCATACGTTACTTTGCACAGGAGAAGATGGATATTCTTCTGGCAGCACCTACGGGGCGTGCGGCAAAACGTATGACCGAGGCTACCGGCTATGAAGCCAGAACCATTCACAGAATGTTAGAACTGAATGGCACGTTGTCGGGGGAAGGACGCAGGGCAGGTTTTGAAAGAAATGAAGAAAATCCCCTTGAAGCAGATGTCATCATTATTGACGAAATGTCCATGGTGGATATTTATCTTTTCCAGGCACTCTTAAAAGCTGTGATTCCCGGTACCAGACTGATACTGGTAGGAGATGTGGACCAGCTGCCGAGTGTAGGACCCGGGCAGGTTTTACGGGATCTGATGGCATCGGGGGCATTTCCCTGTGTGGTACTGTCTAAAATTTTCAGACAGGCGGGAACAAGCGACATTGTGGTCAATGCGCACAAGATCAACCGTGGAGAGCAGATTGCCCTGGACAATAAAAGCAGGGACTTTTTCTTCCTGGAAAGAGATGATGCAAACGTCATATACAAACATATGGTGCAGCTGATTACAGAAAAGCTTCCCCGGTATGTGCAGGCAGAAAGCTTCGATATCCAGGTACTGACACCCATGAGAAAGGGCAGCCTGGGCGTGGAAACCTTAAATCCCACCCTGCAGAAATACATGAATCCGCCGTCTCCCCGTAAAAAAGAGCATGTTTTTGGCAGCACGCTTTTCAGGGAAGGCGACAAGGTCATGCAGATCAAAAACAATTATGAACTGAAATGGGAGATTGTCAGCAAATACGGGATTCCCGTTGACAGCGGACTGGGAATTTTTAACGGAGATATGGGCAGAATAACAGAGATCAACGAATATGCCGAAACACTGACTGTGGAATATGACGAGCACAGAAGAGTAAATTATGCGTTTTCGCAGGCCGAAGAACTGGAACTTGCTTACGCCATCACTATACACAAATCCCAGGGCAGTGAATATGCGGCTGTGATTATGCCGCTTTTAAGTGGTCCCAAAATGCTGTTTAACAGGAATCTGCTTTATACCGGTGTGACCAGGGCAAAATCCTGTGTGACAATATTGGGAAGCCGCACCGTGGTTGCCCAGATGATTGCAAATGCGGAAGTAAATAAAAGATTTACGGCACTGAAAGAGAGAATCAGGGAGTTGGCTTAAGTGCGTAAGAAGGATGTGTGCGGAAAGAAGGAAGATTGAAAATCAGAAAAATCGAAAAACTGTTGTTTCCGCTCCGTTGTCCGGTCTGTGACAGACCGGTGCCTGTGGGGGAAGGAGGAGCCTGCTTAAAATGCCGGAATCAGCTTGTAAAAGTAAGCGGGATTTATTGCATGAAATGCGGGAAACCGCTACTTACACAACAGGAATACTGTATGGATTGCGAAAACCACAGACATTTGTTTTGCGCCGGAAGGGGGCTGTATGTTTATACACATGCAGCAGGAGCCATATATCGCTTTAAGTATAGCGGCAGGCAGGAATATGCTGCTTTTTTCGGACAACAAATGGCAGAAGCTTTTGCATCCTATATCAAAGCCATTCGTCCGGATGCCCTGATTCCGGTACCGCTTCATGAAGAAAGACTTCAAAAAAGAGGTTATAATCAGGCTGAACTGCTGGCGGCAGAACTGGGGAGACGGGTTTTAGTACCGGTAGCCGGCCGGATGGTCGTGCGGGTGAAGAATACAATCCCGCAAAAGGAACTGAATCTGATACAAAGGCAAAATAATTTGAAAAAGGCTTTCAAAATTGTTGCAAATGATGTAAAATTAAAGACGATTATACTTATTGATGATATATATACTACGGGAAGCACGATGGATGCCCTGACGGCGGTACTTTTAGAGGCCGGTGTGGAGAAAGTTTATTTTCTGACTTTATCCATAGGAGGCCCTGATTGACGGAGAGAATACCGGGAAGGATAGGGAAAAAATATGAATGTACGTAATTGCAGAAAGTGTGGTAAAATTTTTAACTATGTAGTCGGTCCGCATCTTTGTCCGGCATGCCGGGCAGCGCTGGAAGAGGATTTCCAGAGGGTCAAAGAATATATCAGATCCAATCCGGGGGTTACTGTTACACAGGTAGCTGAGGAATGTGACGTGGAAGTGGGACAGATCCAGCAGTGGCTCAGGGAGGAACGTCTGGAGATTGCAGAGGGTTCTGCCATCACGCTGCACTGTGAATCCTGCGGTACTGCCATAAAGAGCGGCAGGTACTGCGACAAATGCCGCAGGGAGCTGGCAATGGGGTTAGCAGGCTCTGTCAGGGAGAATACGGCAGCAAAGGCACCGTCAGTTTCCGAGGATAAAAGGGATAATGGAAGGATGCGCTATCTGACCAAATAAAAGAAAGGCATGAAACTATGTTAAACGAAGAAAGAGTCATTCTGATGACCAAGCTGGCTTCCTACGAAAACGGAGAAGGCAGGAAAAACGTGGCTATCGGGAATTATTTCCGAAGCGATTATATCGGCATCCAGATGGCAAAGTCTGTGATCAGCGCAACCATAGCGTTTGCAGTGGTATTTATTATGTATATCCTGTATGATCTTGAGACATTTATGCTGAATCTGTATAAGATTGATTTATTTGTGTTTGCCAGAAATGTTCTGATCATATACTGCATAGTGGTGATCAGCTATGCGGTAATCACCTTTTTCGTGTGTACCTACCGGTATAATAAAGCGAGAAAAAGCCTGAAGAATTATTATGCTAATTTGAAAAAACTTGCATCTCTTTATGAGAAAAACAACTATTCATGAAAGGCAGGGTTATGAGTAATTTATTGGAAATAAAAGAAGCAATCAAGAAAATATACAGTAAATACGAAACCTATATATTTCCGGTGGTGAAGTTTTTAATTGCATTCATTGCTTTTGTCAGTATTAAGAATCAACTGGGATATATGACCAGGATTAACAGCATGGCAATCCTTCTGATTGCAGCACTTGTGTGTTCGTTCCTGCCGGTTGGGTTTATCATTTTTATTGCTGCGGTATTTATCCTGCTGCATTGTTACACACTGGCGTTGGAAGCAGCCGTTGTGGTGTTCTGCCTGTTCCTGATCATGTTCCTTTTGTTTTTCAGGTTCACCCCTAAGGATGCACTCTGCGTTGTGCTTACCCCCATCTGCTTCGGACTTAAGATTCCTTATGTAATGCCGCTTGCGATGGGACTCATCGGAACGCCTTTGTCGGCGATTACGGTTGCCTGCGGCACAGTCGTCTATTATATCCTTCGCTTTATTTCCCAGAACTCCACCGCACTGGGGGCAACGGATGCAGGAGAGGCAACTGCCCGGCTGCGGATGGTGATTGACGGAATACTGGGCAATAAAGACATGTTAATTACGGTGGTTGCCTTTGTGTTTACCATGGAACTGGTTTATGTGATCAGAAGACTTTCCATTGACCATTCCTGGACAATTGCATCTATTGCAGGTACGATCGTAAATGTGATGATCCTGTTATTGGGAGATCTGATGTATGATACCAATGTTTCGGTCATCGGGATTCTGTTAGGTTCCATCGTATCACTTGGAATCGCCATGGTACTGCAGTTCTTTGTATTCGGCGTGGATTACAGCCGGACGGAAAAGGTGCAGTTTGAGGATGATGAGTATTATTATTATGTCAAAGCCGTTCCCAAGATGACAGTTGCGGCACCTGAGAAAACAGTGAAAAAAATCAATTCCCAGATGGGTCATGCAGCTCATACCGGTCATACGGGCTCTGTAGCGTCACAGCCGGTGAGAACAGGAAGAAACATAGGTTCACAGCCCCGCCGGACAGCATCCGTTAACAATGCAGGTAACAGCGGACAGAGAACAGCCCCACGCAGTGCTGACCATAAAAATATGGGCAGGCAGGCAGCGTCCATGACAATCAGTACACAGAATCATCAGCAGGAAGATGACGATTTTGAAGAATTTTAAGGAATAACGGTAGGATAATATGCAGTCGCAATTTCAAAATCTGACGGAAAACATCATAAGACGGATGCCGGATATGGATATATCAAGTCTGGTGGAGATTCTGATTATTTCTTTTCTCTTTTACCATATCCTGATCTGGATTAAAAATACAAGAGCCTGGGCACTGCTTAAGGGTCTTGTTATTATACTGTTTTTTTGGCTGGTTGCAGCATATTTCCGTATGACTACCATTTTGTGGCTGGGTAAAAATATTCTTGGATTTGCAGTAACGGCGTTTATCGTTGTGCTGCAGCCGGAGCTTAGAAAAGCTCTGGAGGAACTGGGCAACAAGGAAATCATTACCAATGTACTTCCTTTTTCAGGCTCCAAGGGGGAGGATAATGCCTTCAGCAGCAGGACAATCAATGAAATTGTGAAGGCCTGTGTGGAAATGGGAAAGGTAAGGACAGGCGCTCTTATTGTCATCGAATGTAAGCAGCCGCTTGGAGATTTTGAAAGAACGGGCATCGAAGTAGATGGTCTGGTTACCAGCCAGCTGCTGATTAATATTTTTGAACACAACACACCGCTTCATGACGGAGCTGTAATCATCCGTGGTAACAGGGTTACCTCAGCCACCTGTTATCTGCCGTTGTCTGACAATATGAGTCTGGACAAAAATCTGGGTACCAGACATCGGGCAGGTGTGGGAATTTCCGAGGTGACGGATGCGGTAACCATAATTGTTTCCGAAGAAACCGGAAAAATCAGTGTGGCTTATAAAGGCAGTCTGGAACGCAATCTGGACGGGGACAGCCTGAAAGCACGCCTGCAGAAGCTGCAGCCTGAAAATGATGAGGACAGCCGCAGAAGTTACAAATTCTTTAAGGGAAGGAGCAAGACAGAGAAAGTTGAAAAAGAAAAATAAAATCCTTAATATCTTTCTGAACAACTGGGCTTTGAAGCTTTTTTCCCTTGCCGCAGCCTTTTTCCTGTGGCTGCTTGTCATGACGATTGAAAACCCGGAAGATCAGAAAGTCTTTTACAATATACCGGTGAAGCTGGTCAATACGGAAGTACTCACAGATGAGAACATGGTCTATGAGATTCTGGATAAAACGGATGTGGTCTCCAGAGTATCTGTCACTGCCAAGAAGTCCATCCGCGATGAACTGAATACCAGTGACATTGTGGCAGAGGCCAATTTCAGTAATCTGACGGTAGCCAATACCGTGGAGATACGTTTTTATTCCCAACGCTACAATGAGCAGATTACCAATATTACCGGCAGTAATCAGATTCTAAAGCTGAATATTGAAAAAAAGAAAACAAAGCGTCTGGAACTGGAGACGGAAACAACAGGATCTGTAGCAAAGGGATATATGATCAGCGATACTTCACCTGATCAGAACCGGATCGAAATATCCGGGCCTGAATCTGTCGTCAGCAGGATTCAGACAGCAAAGGTAATCGTAGATGTGACAGATGCCTCAGGCAATATTTCCACTTATGCGGAAGTCAAGCTGTATGATGCGGATTCCAAGGAGATTCCAATAGATAATCTGAACATGAATACTTCCAAGGTAAGAGTGAATGTGGAAATCTTAAACACCAAGACAGTGGCAGTCCGTTATACGGCTTCCGGTACACCGGCACAGGGATATCTGCTTACCGGAGAGATTACTGCAAGTATGGAAAATGTGACCCTCGCCGGTCCTACGGAAAAGATTGCCAATATTTATGAGATTGCAATTCCTGAAACAGCACTTGATATTACCGATTGTGCAGAAGACACGACCTTTAATTTAAATATTCAGGATTATCTGCCGGAGAATGTAATCCTTGCCAATGAGAAGGCATCCGGTAAGATAACCGCCGTTGTGCATATTGAGAAAGAGTATGAATCCCAGCTTTCGATTCATGGAGATAAAATACAGTTTTCAGGACTTCCGGAAGGCTATACGGCAGAAATTGAGGATCTGAAGGAATTCTACAGCATACCCGTTAAGGGGCGGCGTGCGGATATTGATGTATGGAAAGAAAATGACATTACAGGGTATATCAGCATCAAGCAGCTGATGGAAAAGTATCAGATCACGGAGCCGGCTGAAGGAACTTATGAAGCAGAAGTCTTTATTTCACTGGCGGAGGATATTACCATTACGCAGCCTCTGAAGGTTCAGGTAAAGATTATGAAGGTGCAGTAGCGGCAGTAAATAAAATGCAGAATCAGGAAGGACATGGTGAAGGATATGGGTCGCTTATTTGGAACAGACGGTGTGAGAGGCGTGGCAAATGAAGAATTGACACCGCTTTTGGCTATGCAGTTAGGGCAGGCGGGTGCCAGCGTGCTTACAAAGGAGAAAGCCCACAAGCCCACGATTATGGTAGGATGTGACACGAGAATTTCAGGAGATATGCTGGCCAATGCCTTGATGGCAGGTGCCTGCTCCGTAGGAGCCAATTGCATTTATGTGGGTGTGATTCCCACACCGGCTATTGCGTATC
This sequence comes from Lachnospiraceae bacterium, assembly GCA_051888725.1. Lineage (GTDB taxonomy): Bacteria > Bacillota > Clostridia > Lachnospirales > Lachnospiraceae > Acetatifactor. Next base: position 38,193 of record JBJFCA010000163.1, on the reverse strand, counting down.
TGACACATAAATATAAGGTGGATGCGGGTGTTGTGATTTCGGCATCCCATAATCCGGTGGAGTTTAACGGTATTAAGTTTTTTGATGGGGACGGATATAAACTTCCGGACGAACTGGAGGATGAGATTGAAAGCCTTATCAAAAGTAATATGCAGGGTGTAAAATTCCCTACAGGCTCCGGCGTGGGAAAGATCAAATACCGTACGGATGCAAGGGAAGAATACATCAATCATGCCATTCGTGCTGTGCCGGTGGATTTAAGCAACCTGAAGGTCGTGGTGGACTGCGCAGAAGGGGCGTCCTTCTACACTTCCGTGGAAGCCTTAAAGGAGCTGGGAGCGCAGGTGGTTGCCATTCATAATAATCCGGACGGTACCAATATCAATGCCAACTGCGGTTCCACACATATGGAAGAGCTGCAGGGTCGTGTTCTTGTGGAAAAAGCGCAGGTGGGTCTTGCCTTTGACGGGGATGCAGACAGACTGCTGGCAGTAGATGAAAACGGAAAAATAGTGGATGGCGATAAGATTATGGCCATTGTCGGCAACTTTATGAAGAAAAAAGGAACGCTTAAGAAGGATACCATTGTGGTAACGGTAATGAGCAATCTGGGCTTCTTCCTGATGGCTAAGGACAACGGCATCACCACAGAACAGACCAAAGTCGGTGACAGATACGTATTGGAAAGAATGAAAGAAATCGGCGCAAGCCTCGGAGGAGAGCAGTCCGGGCATGTGATTTTCTTAGATGAGAATACAACCGGAGACGGTCTGCTCAGTGCACTGCATCTGCTGCAGGTAATGGTTGAGACCGGCAGACCGTTGTCGGAGCTTTCCACTATTATGGAGGAACTGCCGCAGGCACTTGTGAATGCCAAAGTAGCAAACCACAAAAAGGAGCATTATCTGGAGTATCCGGAGATTGCACAGGCTATTCAGGAACTGGAAGATAAATTTGCGGGTGAGGGAAGGGTACTCATTCGTCCATCCGGTACGGAACCCCTTGTGAGAGTCATGATCGAAGGAAAAGATAAAGCACAGATTCAGGCAGAAGCAGAGCATCTGGCAAATCTGATCCAGGATATCATGTTCTAATTTAACTTGTGGTTTTATCCAAATAATGGTATACTGAACTTAATAAGGAGGTATTGTGGGTATGGTTAGCCAGAAGGTTGTGATAAAGAACCCGACAGGTCTGCACCTGCGTCCGGCCGGGATATTGTGTAAGGAAGCTATGAAGTTTAAATCCCTGATCACGTTTTCATTCAGAGACAATACCGCTAACGCAAAGAGTGTTTTGAGTGTACTTGGGGCTTGCGTAAAATGCGGAGATGAAATAGAAATCACCTGTGAAGGCATTGACGAGAAAGAAGCACTTGAAGATTTGGTAACGGCAATTGAAAATGGACTGGGTGAATAGCAAACACGAAACAGAAACAGGAAACTGTATAAATTCAGATTGTACATAAAAAGAGCTGCTTTTGATATGATATCATTTCAAAAGCAGCTCTTTTTGCATCATTCGCTTTTTATACGTTCTGTTGCTTATTTATAGATCGGTTCACGTCCGGCCTGTGCAATACCGATATAAGTGTGTCCGGTGTTGATTTCAATTTCATTGCCGTTCATATCGTAGTATTTGGTAGGAGAGTAGTCATCCTTTTTGGACCAGGTAATTTTAATACCGCGTCCCTTGGTGAAATAGTATCCGGAACGTCCGCTGTCATGTACCTGGAATACCAGATATTTGTGATCGGGACGATATTCCCAGTAAGTATCCTGGATAATAACATTTTCAAAGGTAAGCTGTTCACCGGTCAGCTCATCAATCTGGGGTGAACCGTAAAGATATTTCTTATACGTGCCTGTTTCTTCGTCGTAGGAGAAGGAACTCTTGGTAGTGGTAAAGATCTTGGACAGATCAATTTCCGTTGCTTCAAAGGAACCACTTGCATTTTCCAATGTATTGGGTTCGGCATAAGAAGCAAAATTGAAATGTTCCGGTTCATAGTACTGCTCTCTGTGCTCAAAAGGATAACCTAAGCTTTCAATGGTAGAATAAAGCTTTGGACCGTCCGTGAAACCGTTATGGATGGAAGGAGCAGATCCTTTAGGATAACGGTAAAAGGCACTGCTTCCGGTTGCCGGAGCGACAACATCACCGGCACCGATGGTACATGCGGAAAGATTGTGTACGTCATCTCGTTTTACAACGTCTACCAGATAGAAAGGTCCGCCCCAATGGATCAGAAAAGCGTCCCATTCCATGCTCCAGTAAGCATAATAATCACGGCAGCTTCTGATGTTACCGATAAGCTCCATATTTTTCCAGTCTTCGATAATACCCATCTGACGGGACATTTCGCCCTCTTCCATGCATTCGTACAGGACACCGGCAGAACCAATTCCGTACTGCGGCTGTGAGTTACGGTCTGTAGGGTACATTACGGCAATGGGACGGGAGGCAGCAATTTCCTCATCAATCCATTCATTTGTCACATCGCTGCGTACCATGCCTTCTGCGGGAGGAACTTCACTGTCAGCTTCTTTGGATTCCTCTGTGGTCTCCGGAGCAGAGGTGTCCGTTTCGGTATGATCCTCGATTGTTTCAGCAAGATCGCTGGGCTTTAAGGGCTGCTCGTTATCATCCTTGCCGCATCCCGTGAAACTCAGCAGGACGGTCAGGGATAATAATAAGAGTATACTCCTCTTCTTCATAAAAAATCCTCTCTTTCGTTTTTAACCTAATCATATGAAAAAAGGTAAAACAATAACAAAAAACGGAAATTACAGCAGGACACAGTAGAATAAAGCAACGATAATCCCAAGCAGGGCACCCATTACCACCTGAAGCGGTGTATGCCCTACAAATTCTTTCAGCTTTTCCTGAGGGGGCATGTCACTTCCCATGTCGGCAAACAGCTGCATCATTTCATTCAGCACCCTGGCCTGTATACCGGTTTCACGCCTCACTCCCATGGCGTCATACATGACGATGATCGCCATGATAACGGCTATTGCAAACTCAAAGCTCTGTGCACCGTAAAAATAACAGGTAGCTGTTGCCAGTGCACATACGGTAGCGGAATGGGAGCTGGGCATTCCCCCGCTTCCGACCAGTCTTTCCGCTACAAATTTTTTCGTAAACAATAGATGTATGATTGTTTTTAAAATCTGTGCCACAAGCCACCCGGTGACCGCACTGAGTAATACTTTGTTCTGTGTTAAATCCGTGAAAAAATTCATGAAATACCTCTTTCAACTCATCAATTATATCACCACAGAAAACGATATTCAAGTGGTGACGGGCTTCCAAAGGGACGGAAAACCTTAATAAAAAATGAAGATTTAAAATCATTATACAATAGGCAAACTTTTTTGGAAAGTAAAAAAGGAATTTGAAACGCTTTGTGGACATGTGCTTCATAATCTGCTATTCTAATGAAGGAAACGAAAACAGCAAAACTGACTGCAGATGCAGAAAAGAGTGAAGAGAATGGAACTTTTAAGTGTAATTGTCCCCTGCTTTAACGAAGAAGAAAACGTGCCTTATTTTTATGAGGAGTTTTGTAAAAGCACAGGTTTCTTAAAGGAAAAAGAAATAGAATTTGAAATTTTATATGTGGATGACGGCTCCACGGACCACACGGCTGCGGAGGTCAGAAAGCTGCATGAAAAGGACAGCCGGGTGAGACTTCTTTCCTTTTCCAGAAACTTTGGAAAAGAGGCTGCCATGTATGCCGGACTGGAAAAATCCAGGGGAGATTATGTAGTTATCATGGACGCAGATTTGCAGGATCCGCCTTCTCTTTTGCCGGAGATGTTTGCTTATCTTGAAGAAGGGTATGACTCTGTGGCAACAAGAAGGGTGACAAGGAAAGGGGAGCCTCCGATCCGGTCATTTTTTGCCCGTATGTTTTATCGCATGATGAAGCATATCTCCAAGACAGAGATGATGGATGGCGCAAGAGACTACCGGCTGATGAAACGGCAGATGGTAAATGCCATCTTAGAGATGCAGGAGTATAACCGCTTTACAAAAGGCATTTACGGATGGGTGGGATTCCGTACCAAATGGATCGAGTTTGAAAATGTGGAACGCCTTAAGGGGGAAACCAAATGGAATTTCTGGAAACTGCTTCTGTATTCCATTGATGGGATTACCGCATTCTCCACAGTACCGTTGTCCATTGCTTCTTTCATGGGAGTACTGTTCTGTCTGTTAGCTTTTATCCTGATTATTTTTATTGTAATCCGGACACTGATTTTCGGGGATCCGGTATCGGGTTGGCCGTCGTTAGTCTGCATTATTTCCCTGATCAGCGGCGTACAGCTTTTCTGCCTCGGTATTGTGGGACAGTATCTTGCCAAAACATATATGGAGGTGAAGAAAAGACCGATCTATTTGTTAAAAGAGGAATTGTGATACAGTGTTAAGAAAGTGTTAAGAAAAATTAGTTTTGCTTTTCAAATTCGAGTCTCCATGATAACATACTATTGTTATTGTATAAACTGACCCGGGTTTGACTGTAAAAGGGGGAAAACAAAATATGGATATTAGTGTAATTGATGATATTGAATTGGAGACCTATATCACGGAAGTGATGCTGGATATCGGGGTCCCGGCTCATTTAAAAGGGTATTATTATTTGCGTGATGCCATTATGATGACGGGAAGAGATGTGGAGGTGGTTTCCAGCGTAACCAAACTGATGTATCCCGTGATTGCCAAAAGATTCCAGACAACGGGAGAAAAGGTAGAACGGGCTATTCGGAATGCCATTGAGGTTTCCTGGGAGAGAGGAAATGCACAGACCTTTACAAAACTGTTCGGATATTCGGCAAAAGAGGGTAAAAGCAGACCGACCAACAGCGAATATATTGCCCGCATTGCGGATAAAGTGCGTCTGGATATCAAAGCGATGTAAGAAAAGCAGGGTTTAGTGCCCTGCTTTTTTCTTTCTTGTACTCATTTGGGGAGTATGGTAAGATGGTACTGTCAATAATAGCTTTCAGATATGAGGTAATTATGCAGGATATACTGGGTGAAAAACTGATTGAAAGAAGTATAATTTTATTTGGAATTGCACAAGTGCTTCATCTTGCGGCTCTTTTCGGCGGGCTTTCCGTATCCTTGTGTGCCAAAGCAGCAATACCGTTATGGATTGCGGCGTTGGTGTTTTTTTTCGTGTCTGATTTCAGGAAAAGACGGCAAAAAAATGAGGACGGCAGCAAGTCAGAGGTGTTGAGCGGCATCCGCAAGTATCCGGGCTATGTGCTTGCTTTTCTGTTTCTTGTTACACTGCAGATTATTTTTAACTGTTTTATGCATGCACCGCTTACTACCGGAGATATTACCGGGGAGACAGTACAGACGTTTTTGTGGGAAGACGCTGTTTATACCGTGAATCCCATGACCGGTATGCCCTTTACATCCGGTATGCCGCTTCGGCAGAAGATTCTCGGGCTGCCGTTTCTTTATACCCTTTTATCCCGGCTCACATCCTGCTCATCTGCGTACCTGATATACCGGGTGATTCCTATGTTTACCCTTATTTTTGCATATATCGTTTATGGACTCTGGGCAAGATTTCTGTTCCCGAAAAATTTTAAAAATCAGATGATCTTTCTTTTGTTTACCGCATTTGTTTTTCAGTTTGGCTGCTATGGAAGTGCAACAGACAGTTCTCTTTTACTGTTTGGCGGCTGGCGGGGCGAGACAATACGGGCCTGTATTCTCCTGCCTTATGCGCTGCTTTGCCTGATGAAGAAAAGATATCGTGGCGTGGTACTCTGCATACTGGCGGAGGCCTGTATGGTCTGGACACTTTACGGAGCGGGATATGTGCTGCTTATGGCTGCCATTGTGACCCTCATCCGTTTCTTTGGTCAGAAATATCGTCAGAGACTGATGCAAAAATTTAAGAAGGGGGCACCGGGTGTATGAGAAACCTTCTTCAGTCCATGTGGGACGGCTTTGGTTTAATGAAGGGCAGCGGCCAGTTTCTTGTGCTGTTTCTGATTACGGTTTTTATACTGTTGTTTTATAAAAAAAGTGAAATCAGGGAGCTGAAGTGGTATTCTGCGGTATTGCTTCTGCTGTTATTGTGCCCGTTTACGGCAAAACTGCTTCTGCTGTATCAGACAGCATATTACGGCTATGCCGATTTGTGGCTGCTTTTGCCGGTGACGCTGCTGATTGCTTATATGCTGACGATTACCCTGCCGGTCTGCCTGAATGATATTCCGGTTCTTAAAAAGATGACAGAATCCGGAAAACGCAGTCTGGCGGAGGTCATCTGCATATTTATGATGATGGTACTGCTTTTTTTGTGCGGTACCATGAAATTGGCAGAAGAAAAGACACAGCGGACAGATTACGGGGATGTATTTCCTGCGGAAACGGAAGAAGTGCTTCACAGGCTGCCGCTTGCGGAGGGAGAAACGTTGACAGTGCTTGCACCGGACGAGATTGCCGGTTACTTAAGAAGCTGCGACGGGCGTATCCTGCTTCCATACGGAAGATTTTTATGGGAGGAGGAACTGAATGCCTATACCTATGACACTTACGCCGCAGATGTAAAAGAGATGCATGACTGGGTCAATGGTACGCTGATTGGCATGGATGAAATAGAAATTTCGGAGAATTATTTAAGCATATGTACCTCCAGGGATTTTCACATCCTTATTTTTGAAAAGGAAAGACTGCAGAAAGGCAGTCTTAGTGAGGCACTGGACAAACAGGACAGCTATCGGTATTTTGATGAAACAGAGCATTATGTCATATACCGGCTGTACCGGTCAGAATGACATTTGTCAAGGGAGGCAGCGGGAATGGAAGATAAAAGAAACCCGGAGGTCAGTATTGTGGTTCCGGTCTATAATGTAAAAGATTTTATAGGGGAAACCATAGCCTGCGTCTTACATCAGGAATTTACGGACTGGGAACTGATTCTGGTGGAGGACGGCTCCACGGACGGAACAGGAGAATATTTAAAGGAGTATCTGTCAAAGCATGCGGATGACCGGATTCATGTTTATCCCATTGCCAATACCGGAGCAGCGGCAGCCAGAAATTACGGGCTTACAAAGGCAACGGGCAGGTATCTTACATACCTGGATGCAGATGATCTCTGGGAGCCGTTTAAACTTTCCCACCAGCTTGCGTTTGTTAAGGAAAAGAATGCGGCATTCTGCTTTACCGGATATGAATTTGCGGATGAAGACGGAAAAGGCCTGGGAAAGATCGTACAGGTACCGGAGACGTTATCCTACAGACAGGCACTGCAGAATACCACTATTTTTACCTCTACGGTAATGTTTGACACACAGAAGATTCAAAAGGAAAATCTGGCAATGCCCCTTGTAAAAAGCGAGGATACGGCACTCTGGTTCCGGATTTTAAGGCAGGGATATACGGCGTACGGATTAAATGAGAATCTGGTAAAATACCGCCGCAGCAGCGGAACACTTTCCGCCAATAAGCTGAAAGCGTGCAGACGCATCTGGAATCTGTACCGGAAGGAAGAGAAGCTTTCCCTATGGTACAGTATGTATAATTTCTTTTTCTGGGCATTGCGGGCCGTGAGGCGCAGAGTGTAAAGGTTGCGGCTTTCGGTTGTAAGTGTTATACTTTAAGGTACACGCAGCTTTGTGTTTTGCACAAGACTGCAGGCTATGGAAAGGCATGGTAAGACAATGCGTAAGATGGAATCTCTGAAACGTCTGGCAGTTCTTTTTTTATCCGGTATCTGTCTGGCGGGACTGATTGGGCTTTATGCATATTTCTGGTTTCATGATTACTACAGACTGGTAAAGGTATACCTGGAATGGTGGGGAAAAGGTCATGCCCTGCTTCTTGCCATTTACGGAATCCTGCTGTTTTTCTTTTTTCATATGTACGGATGTATGCGGATCGGCTATCTGAAGAATGCGGAAATCATCTTTTCACAGATTCTGGCGCTTGTGATTGTAAATGGTGTGACCTATGGCCAGCTTTCCCTGCTCATCCGGCATTTGTTCCCGCTTGAAAAATATGCAGTCATGATGGGGCTGCAGATTGTATTCATTATTGTGTGGACGATGTCCGCAGGCTTTTTGTACAAGCATATGTTTCCGCCAAGAAAACTGCTTCTGGTGCATGGGGACAGGCCTATTGCAGACATCAGAGCCAAATTTGAAAAAAGAAAAGATAAATTTGATATTCGTAAATGTATCCATATTAAAGAGGGCGTTCGGGAGATTGAAAGGGAAGCCCTGAAAAATTATGACGGAGTGGTTCTGTGGGACATTCCCATGGAAGAGAGGAATACGCTGCTGAAATTCTGTTATGGGCAGAATCTGCGTACCTACTGTATGCCCAAGATTCCGGATGTAATTTTAAAAGGAGCGGAGGAACTGCATTTATTTGATACACCGATTTTACTGACCAGGGAATATGCCCTGACCATTGAACAGCGTTTTATCAAAAGATGTATTGACCTTGTCTGTGCACTGATTCTGTTTCTGATTACATCCCCATTCATGCTGCTTACGGCGATTGCCGTGAAGCTTTATGACGGAGGCCCCGTGCTTTACAAACAGATAAGATGCACAACGGGGGGAAAAGAATTTAAGATCTTAAAATTCCGCAGTATGAGAGTCGATGCGGAAAAAGACGGTGTGGCAAGACTGGCTTCCAAGCAGGACTCACGCATCACACCGGTAGGCAAGTTTATCAGAAAGGTCAGACTGGATGAACTGCCCCAGTTAATCAATATTATCCGGGGTGACATGTCCTTTATCGGTCCCAGACCCGAAAGACCGGAGATCATTGCCCAGTATCTGGAGGTTATGCCGGAGTTTGCCTTCCGTATGAAAGTAAAAGCGGGACTGGCCGGCTATGCCCAGGTGTATGGCAAGTACAATACCACACCTTATGATAAGCTGAAGCTGGATCTGACCTATATCGAAAACTATTCTGTATGGCTGGATCTGAAACTGATGCTGCTTACGGTCAAGGTGCTTCTCTGGCCGGACAGCACGGAAGGTGTGGAAAGCAACCAGATTACGGCACTGAAAAAAGAAAAAGGCGAAGAGTAATAGTAAAGATCAGGGGTATCAGAATGAAAGAACAGGATACGGCAGCGTATGAGTATGCCCGGGAAATAATAGACGGCAAGCTGCTTTGCTTAAGATTTCTCAGAAAAATATATGTGATTGTCATTGGCACAATCGTCGGCGCCATCCTTTTTGGGGGTGTATATTTTCTGTGCCGCAGATTATTGCCCCCGGAAAAAGAATATGAGGCTGGACTTTCCGTGTATCTGGAGTATTACAGAGGCGAGGAAGAGCCACTGGGATGGGTGTGTTTTACCCAGGATGCCTGGAAAGAATTTGTGGTTTCCGATGATTTTGTGAGTGATGTGCTGGAGCAGCTTTCGCAAACGGTAACCAAAGAGGAATATTTAAACAGTATTTCTTCTGTGCTGCTGCCGGACGGGCGGGTACTGTCCGTGACGGTAACCACGCCGGAGCCGGCCAAAAGTGTTGCCATCGCCCGGGCAATTGTACAGGCAGTGGATGATTTTGCGGATACACAGGAAAGAATTCTGTGGACCAGACCCCTGACGGTACCGGACGGGGCAAGCTTAAAGCTTATAGATGACAGAACCGTAAATACGGCAGTTTTAGGAGCAGTTGTGGGATTTCTTCTCTCCGGCCTGTTTGTGCTTTACCGTCTTACGGTGGATGATTCGGTTTACGTGCCGGAGCTGTTTGCCTGCAGATACCGCCTTCCCATGATCGGTACGCTTTCCGCGCCGGAGCTTAAGGAGAGCTTTGAAGCCGTATACGGGGAACAGACGCCTGTGATTATATTTGTGGATGATGCGGCGGATGATGAGAAGACAGAGGTGGTAAACGCACTGCGCGCAAAAACCGGCTGCAGGGAGCTTGCCATGAAAGATATCAGGGAAATTATGTCAGACAGAAATGACAATACAGAGGTGTTAATTGCAGTAAAAAGCGGCGCACATAACGGGAAAAGAATACAGAGGATGCTGCAGCAGCTTTGCATCAAAGGCACGAAGGTATGCGCAGCTGTGCTTTTCGATGCAGATGAATCCCTGCTTCGAGCCTATTACGGGCCATTTCAAAAATCTGCGAAAACGGCCGGGAAGGATGCGTAATGGAAATTCAGGTACTGGTCTCTGCCATGCATGCAGATCCTAAGAAGCTTGCTCAAAAAATGAATTTATCCTCCGATGCGGTAATCATCAACCAGTGTGATACGGAAGGGGAAGAGACTTTCCTTCATGAGGGTCACCGGGTTGCCTGTTACAGCTACCGGGAAAGAGGCATCGGCAGAAGCAGAAACCATGCCATTGAAAAAGCAGATAGAGATATCTGCTTATTTTCGGATGAGGACATTGTTTATGCAGATGACTATGTGGATAAGATCACGCAGGCATTTGCGGAAAATCCCCGGGCGGATATGTTTGTTTTTAACGTGGATGTGGACGAAAGCAGACGTACCTATCATATCAGCAAAAAGAAGAGAGTCCGTTTCTATAACTGTGGGAGATACGGCGCCGTCAGCTTTGCACTGCGGACAGAAAGCCTGAAGAAATTTGACGTACGTTTTTCCCTGCTGTTTGGAGGCGGCGCAAAATACAGTAACGGCGAGGACAGTCTGTTTATAAAGGAGCTTATGGACAAGGGGTGCAGGGTCTATACGGATCCTGCTGTCATCGGCAGGGAGGAAACCGGAGAATCCACCTGGTTTACCGGTTATCATGACAAGTTTTTCTTTGACAGAGGGGTATTGTACCATTTTCTTTACAAAGGAGCGGCTTCTCTCATGGCGCTTAGGTTTATACTGGCCCACAGACAAAAGCTTTGCGTGGAGAAATCTCCCGGTGAAGCATTCCGCCTGATGCGTCAGGGCATAAGACAGGGAAAAAGGGAAGAAAAGGAACAGGCAGAATGATCTTGTATATTGTCTTAACGGGACTTACCGTTTTAATTGCATACGGGATCGACACCGGCGTTGCGGACAGTCCGTACGGTGTCAGCAGAAAAAGGATGCTTAACGGGATCCTTTTTGCAGCTGTTTTCTTTTTACTTGCAGGCGTCTCTGCCTGCAGGGTATCGGTGGGCAACGATTACGGGGAATACCTGAAATTGTTTCAAAGGATTTCCCTGCGCCAGCATGTATCCTCAGAAGTCGGCTTTAATCTGCTGACAGCCGGTATCCAGTATCTGTTTGGGACCGGTGTGGTAAGCGACAGGATTATTCTGGCATTGTTTTCCGTGGCTACCGTCTATTTCTTTCTCAAAGCAATCTACGACCAGAGTGTGGATTTTTCCGCAGCGCTGTTTCTTCTTATGACCCAGGGATTTTATTTTAACAGTTTGAATACGGTACGTTACTATTTTGCCCTGTCGGTGGCACTGTTTGCCATGAAATACGCCATTTCCAAACGGTGGTTTTCCTTTGTGGGCTGGATTCTTTTTGCCGCACTTTTTCATAAAAGTGTACTTTTGGTAATTCCCGTGTATTTTCTGGCCACATGCCGGTGGAAAAAATGGATGGCCGCTTTTCTGGCGTTTGCCTGTGCCAGTGCACTGCTCGTGCCGGATATTTACCGCAGAGTGATTTTCCTCATCTATCCGTATTACGAGAATTCAGCCTTTGACAGGTCAAATCTGTCTGTGATCAATATTTTGAAATGTGCTGCCATAGTAATCTTTGCACTGCTGTTTTATAAAACGGCCATAAAAGGAAACAAGAAAAATACCTTTTACTTTCTTCTTAATGTGGGTGCGCTGCTGATTTACTGCTTTGGCTCCTTTATTCCGGAGGTATCGCGTATTGCCTATTACTTAAGTATCAGCAACATTTTCCTGATTCCGGCAGTCCTTGACAAAATTGCGGACAGAAAGAAACAGCTTTTTTTCAAAATCTGTATCGGGGCGGCGTTTGCCCTGTATTTTGCCGTATACCTGTACAAGGCATACGATATCAGTATCCGGCTTCTTCCCTACCACACTTTTATCTGGGATTAGCTGATCAAAGAAATGAGGTAACATGAATTACGTACAGTTTTCCATCCTGGTCGTATCCTTAAATCCGGGACAAAAGTTAATAAAAACAGTGGACAGTATACTGGAACAGGATTTTGAGGATTATGAGATCCTGATTAAAGACGGCGGCAGCAGGGACGGTTCTTTGGATGCATTACCCGAAAAGGAAAAAATACGAAAGATCGTCCGGAAAGACACCGGTATTTATGATGCCATGAATCAGGCTGTGACAGAGGCAGCAGGCGAGTTTGTCCTGTTCTTAAACTGCGGAGACAGCTTTCATGATGCAGAGGTTCTGAAACGTACGGCAAAGATGATAAAGGACAGTCCGGAGGCGGATATTTATTACGGTGATACGTACTGTGAAAAAACGGACAGTCTGCAGGTGGCACCGGGCAGCATTACGCCGTTTGTCTGTTTTCGGAATATTCCCTGCCATCAGGCCTGCTTTTACAGGCGAAAGCTTTTTAAGGAAAGGCAGTACCTTCCCGAATACAGAATCCGTGCGGATTACGAGCATTTCCTATGGTGTGTGCTGGAGCGGAAAGCGAAGACGCTTGCCCTTCATTTTACGGTAGCGGACTATGAGGGCGGAGGCTATTCGGAAAGCAAAGAAAATAAACGAAGGGACAGGGAAGAGCACAAAGAAATCACCCGTAAATACTTAAGCGGGCCGCAGCTTTTAATCTGCAGACTGTATCTTTTTGTGACACTTGCACCCTTAAGAAGAAAACTGGCAGATAGTAAGCGCTTTGCTGCGTGGTATGAAAAAATAAAGGCAGGACTTAGAAAATGAGGGTACTCTGGCTGTGTAATATTATGCTTCCCATAATTGCCCAAAAATTAGGATATGAAGCAAGTAATAAAGAAGGCTGGCTGACAGGATTATCCGGTGCACTCCTTGCGCACAGGGAAGAAAGCGGTATCTGTCTGGGGGTCTGCTTTCCCATGGATACAGGGAAAGAGGATGTCCGCTTTTTTGGAGAGACGGATGGAATCTCTTATTATGGCTTCCGGGAGGATGTGAAAAATCCGGAGCGTTATGAAGAAGCGTTGGTCGGACGGCTGAAAAGCATCACACAGGATTTCAACCCGGATATTGTGCATTGCTTTGGTACGGAATATCCCCATACCCTTGCCATGACAAAGGTCGTAAGTAAGGAAAAAATCCTGATCGGACTGCAGGGCATGTGTGGAGAATGTGCCGCAGCTTATATGGCAGACCTGCCGGAAAGGATCCGAAACCGCTTTTTGCTGCGGGATTTCTTAAAGTGCGACAATATTGCCCTGCAGCAGAAAAAATTTGCCATGCGGGGGCAGCAGGAGGCCGAGGCCATCAAAGGGGCAGGGCATCTGGCAGGCCGGACAGAGTTTGACCGCAGGGTATCCGGTTCGATCAATCCGAAAGCCCGGTATCATGTGCTGAATGAAACCCTGCGTCCCGTGTTTTACAAGCATAAATGGCAGTTTGCCCACTGTACGCCTTACCGTATCTTTGTCAGCCAGGGCAACTATCCGCTGAAGGGTCTGCATTACCTTTTGTGGGCTATGCCGGGAATCCTTGCCCGTTTCCCGGAAACAACGGTTTATGTGGCAGGAGACGATATTACACGGTTTCAGACCCTGAAGGAAAAATTAAAAATCAGTTCTTACGGAAAATATCTGCGGGATGAGATTGGCCGGTGCGGTCTGCAGGACAAGGTTTTCTTTTTAGGCAGGCTCTCTGCAGAAGAAATGTGTGAAGCCTATTTGCAAAGTCATGTATTTGTATCAGCCTCATCCATGGAAAACTCTCCCAATTCCGTGGGAGAAGCCATGCTCCTTGGAATGCCTGTGGTAAGCTCCAAGGTGGGCGGAACGGAAAGCCTTATGACAGATGAAAAAGAGGGACTTTTCTATCCCCATCAGGATACGGCGGCATTGACGGCTGCAGTGTGCCGGATTTTTGAAGATGCATCGTTTGCCGGTAAGCTGGGAGAGCAGGCGAGGGAGCGTGCCGCACTTACACACGATCCGGATACGAATTACAGACAGCTGACGGAAATTTATCAGGCAATGGCAAAGAAGGAGGAATAGGAACTATATGAAGGTTGTTTTTGTTTCCAACTACATTAACCATCACCAGATTCCTTTTTGTAATGCCATGCGGGAAAATCTGGGTGAAAACTTTTATTTTATACAGACACAGCCCATGGAAGAAGAACGGGTGAAAATGGGATGGGCACAGGATCTGTCAAAGCTTCCCTATCTGCATCTTTTTTACGAAGAAGAGTATTTCTGCAGGAAACTGATTGCGGAGAGCGATATTGTGCTGTTCGGCGGCGTGGATGATGAAAGCTATATAGCGGACAGACTAAGAGAAGGCAGGATTATCGTACGACTCAGTGAAAGACTATACAAGACGGGGCAGTGGAAAGCAATTTCACCGAGAGGGCTTTTGCAAAAGTACCGGGATCACGTAAGATACCGGAAAGCACCGGTTTATCTTTTGTGCTGCGGCGGTTATGTAGCAAGTGATTTTCATCTTGTACATGCCTATCCCCACAAAATGTTGAAATGGGGATATTTTCCTGCGTTTATCAAACAGGATGTGGACAGTCTTCTTGGGAAGAAAAAGGAGAGGCGCAGTCTTACCGGAAAGGTATCCCTGCTCTGGGCCGGGCGCTTCATTGACTGGAAACACCCGGAAATGGCGATTCTTGCAGCAGAAAGACTTAAGAAGGAGCAATATGATTTCACCCTGACCATGGTGGGCGGCGGAGAGATGGAAGAGGAGCTTACCCGAATGGTGCGGGAGAGGGAGCTTACAAACGAGGTGCATTTTGCAGGCTTTCAAAAACCGGAAGAAGTAAGGAAGCGGATGGAGGAGGCTGACATTTTTTTGTTTACCAGCGATTATGGGGAAGGCTGGGGCGCTGTGCTGAACGAAGCCATGAACAGTTGTATGGCGGTGGTGGCATGTGTGGGGATCGGAGCCGTGCCGTTTTTAATAAAGCCGGACAGAAACGGTCTTATTTATCCCAATGGTAATTTTGAAGTTTTTTATCAAAAACTTACAAAATTGATACAAAATGAAGATAAGATGGAATCTTTAGGAAGGGAAGCATACAATACCATCAGCCTGGAATGGAATGCTTCTGAGGCGGCAAAAAAGCTGATTCCCTTCTTACAGGGATTGCAAAGAGGGCAGGTGCTGCCGGAAAAAGATGGTATCTTAAGCCCGGCAAAGCCGGTTTCCCCCGGCAGGATGTATCGCCGGATGCAGGAGGAAAAATATGAGTGAACCGTTAATCAGTGTTATTATCCCGGTTTACAATATCATAGACTGTCTGCCAAGGTGTGTGGAGTCTGTCTGCCGGCAGACCTACCGGAATCTGGAGATTCTTCTGGTGGATGACGGGTCAACGGACGGCACGGGGCAGCTGTGCGACAGCCTCGGGGAAGAGGATGAGCGTATCAGAGTCTTTCATAAGAAAAACGGCGGTTCCTCTTCCGCACGGAATCTGGGAATCAGGGAGTCGCGGGGAGCATACTTAGGCTTTGTGGACAGCGACGACTATATTGAGCCGGATATGTATGAAAGGCTTTACGCAGCAATCGTAAAATCAGATGCCCAAATAGCCCAGATCGGGCGCAATGAAATAGATGCCGCCGGTGAGAAGCTGCCGGATATCTGCATGCCGCCTGCGGAAGAAGTCTTTATCAGCAGTAAGGATTTTCTGCGTGAGCTGCTTCTCCACAGGGGGGATTGTTCTTTCTGTACGAAGTTAATCAAAAGAGAACTGTTTTTGGAAGAACAGTTTCCCGTTGGGGTGCTGAATGAAGATTTTTTCCTGCTGACACACATGCTGCAGAAAACACAGGGTATTTACAGTATCCCAGGATACGGGTATCATGTGTTTTACCGGATCGGCAGCAACACCCGTAAAGAAGAAAAAGATGCATTTTCAAGGGTGTATGCGGACTGCGTGGACAATGCGGATATGGTATACTCTGTGGTCAGAGAAAACTATCCGGATCTTGTAAAGGTCGCAATACGCTTCGGATTGTACCAGCGCCTGATGTATCTTTTGCATATCCCCATTGTCAGGATGCAGAAAAGCAACAGCCGTTACAGGGAATGTGTTTCCTATATCAGAAAGCATATGTGGGATGCGGTTACTTCCCCGTACCTGACAGGGAAGAACAAGATTTATCTGCTGCTTTTGGGCAGCTGTCCCAAAGGCGTCAGGATGCTGCATGCAAAGATAAAGAAGCTGTAGGCGGACGGCGAAAGAATGGTACAAGAACGGTAAACAGAAAGGCTTCACGGATACATGAAAAAAGGAAAACCTGTAAAAAACGGACGGATTTATATCTGCCATACGTATTATCATGTATATGTCACATACTTAAAAGAACTGCGAAAACCGGAAACGGAGCGTGGAGAGGCAACGCTGATGCTTTCCACCATGTCCAACAATTTTGAAAACCTGAAGGAACGGGTGGAGAGTACCGGTGTTTTTAAGGAAGTACTTATCTTTGAAGAAAAAAGAGAAGATTATTTTCCACAGCTTGCAAAATACCGGGAGGATAAGGGAAATATTTTTTTCAATATGCTCTCCCGTATCCGGTTTACCAGGGAATACGCAAAGGCGGAAGCGCCTTTCATACCGGTGGACTTACGGCAGTATCAGGACATTTATGTCTATTGCGATTCCGACCCCATCGGATATTATCTGAATCAGAACAAAATTCCGTATCATGCCATGGAGGACGGGCTTAACTGTCTGAAAAATTTTGATGCGGCCCGTTACGATAACAGGGGGATGTTTGGCTTAAAGGCCTTTTTATCCAGCCGGCTGAATCTGATCTTTGTGCAGAACGGCTACGGCAAATACTGTATAGATATGGAAGTCAATGACATAAAAGCCATTGCCCACACCTGCCCGAAATATGTGGAGGTCTCCAGACAGGCACTTGCAGATGCCCTGACAAAGGAGGATAAAGAAATCCTCATTAAAGCTTTTGTGCGGGATGAAAAGAAATTACGGGAGCAGATCAGGGAAGCCAATGAAAAAGGTGACAAGATTCTGATTTTAACGGATCCGCTCTGCTCACTGGATGTGAGAAAACAGATTTTTGAAGATATCATAGAACAGTACCAAAAAGAAGGCACGATTTTCATTAAGCCCCACCCGAGGGATGCTTTGGATTACCGGACTTTATTTGCACAGTATCCCCAGTTTGACGCCACGCTGCCCATGGAGATTCTGAACTTTTTCCCGGATCTGCATTTTAAGAAGGTCGTGGCAGTCCTTACGGAAATCAAAGCCATACAGTTTGCGGATGAGATGGTGCGCCTGGGTCCCGATTTTATGGACCGGTACGAAGACCCGCTGATTCACAGACAGAATGAACAGATTTAAGGTTGAGGTACACATGCAGCGGGCATTTAGAAGGAGATTAAAATGAGCAAGATACTAAAAAAGCTGAATAAACTGTTGGATAAAAAGCAGAAGGTCACCATGTTTTTTCTGGTCCTGATGATGGTGATCGGGGCGGGGCTGCAGGTAGCCGGTGTCGGCATGATCGTGCCTGTGGTCAGTATCGTGATGGATGCCAATGCCATTGAAAACAGCGAACTGGTGAATACCCTGTACCAGATGCTTGGAGGCGGCAGTACCATGCGGTTTTCGGTGATTGTCATGTGCTCCCTGATCGGTATTTTTATTGTGAAGAATGTGTTTCTTTACTTCCAGCTGAAGTGTACGTATGCTTTTGTCTATAAAAATCAGTTCCGTACCTCCGAACGCATGATGAAGAATTATCTGCGCAGGAATTATGAATTTTACCTGAATGCGGATACTTCAGTGGTACAAAGAAGCATCACTTCCGACGTAAACAATATGTATGCCCTGATTCTTGCCCTTCTGCAGCTTTTGTCAGACGGTATTATTTTTGTATTCCTGGTGCTTTACTGCCTTGTGCAGGATGCTGCCATGACGATCCTGATTGCGGGCGTGCTGCTTGTACTGCTCTGGGTCATTAAAAAGGTGTTAAAGCCTGTCATGCACAAAGCAGGAGAGGACAATCAGAATTATTACAGCGGTCTTTTTAAATGGATCCTGCAGACCGTACAGGGAATTAAGGAAGTGAAGATTGCCGGGAAGGAACAGTATTTCGTTTCCGAATATGTCAAATGCGGCCGGGGTTATGTGGATGCCGTTCAAAAATACAGTCTTTACAACAACATTCCCAAGCTGGTGATAGAAACGGTTTGTGTCATGTGTATGATCGGCTACATGCTGTTTATGATGCTTAAGGGGGTTCCTTCCGGGGATATGATGCAGACGCTGACCACGTTTGCGGCGGCAGCACTGGTGCTTCTGCCCTGTGTGAACCGGATCAACAACCAGATCAACTCCATGGCTTATTTTGAACCCTTTTTCATGGGCGTCAGCGACAACCTGCAGGATGAGATTGACAACGAAAATACGGATATGTCCTTTGCAAACGAGGCTTCCCGGAAGCTTCCCGTTGAAAAAAGCATCACACTGTCCCATATTACGTATGCCTATCCCAATACCGAGAAATACATTTTTAAGGATGCCCATATGACCATACCCATCGGGGCTGCAGTAGGTATCGTGGGAACTTCCGGCGCCGGGAAGACCACGGTGGTAGATATTCTGCTGGGACTGTTGAAACCCTCAGAAGGACATGTATATGCAGACGAGACGGATATTGAGGACGATTACCGTGCATGGCTTAAAAATATCGGCTATATACCCCAGATGATCTTTATGCTGGACGATACCATTTTAAGGAATGTGGCATTTGGAGTACCGGATGAGAAAATAGATGAAGAGCGCGTCTGGGAGGTCTTAAAAGAAGCCCAGCTGGACGAATTTGTAAAAAGCCTGCCGGATGGGCTGAATACCGGTATCGGAGAAAGAGGCATCCGGCTTTCCGGAGGACAGAGACAGCGTATCGGTATTGCAAGAGCCCTGTATGAGGACCCCAAGATCCTGATTCTGGATGAAGCGACTTCGGCCCTGGACAATGATACAGAGGCAGCCATTATGGATGCCATCAACAGACTGCATGGGAAAAAGACGCTCGTCATCATTGCCCACAGACTGCAGACCATTGCAAACTGTGAGATCGTTTACCGGGTGGAAAACGGCGGTATCGTACAGGAAAAGGGAGAAAAGGTGGATGAAGCTTAGTATTATTGTGCCGGTCTATAATATGGCTGCGGACGGAAAGCTTACTTACTGCATACAGTCACTTCTGCACCAGACCCTCAGGGAAAAGCAGATTACTTATGAGATTATAGCGGTGGATGATGCATCCACGGACGAATCCCTTGCGGTGCTTACAGGACTGAAAGAAGAAAATCCCGGGCTGCTGAAGGTGATTGCCTCTCCTGAGAATCACCATCAGGGCGGAGCCAGAAACAGGGGGATCCGGGAGGCCAAAGGAGAGTACATCGGCATGATGGACAGCGATGACTGGGCTGCGCCGGACATGTTCGAAAAGCTGCTTGCGAAAGCAGAAGAAACCGGTGCGGATATCGTGGGATGTGACTACCAGTTTACGGCGGAACATTCCTTTGCTCCCGGGACTGTGGTCGAGAATAATACAGCCCTGCAGACAGGCGTATTAACCCATGAAAAAAAGAAGCTTCTGATCCTGCAGCCGGGCAGCATGGTAGTCAAGATCTACCGCAGGGAAATCATCACAGGGAACGACCTCTGGTTCCCGGAGGACATTTTTTATGAGGATAACTGTATGTCTTCGCTGTGGCTTCTGCACGGTACCCGGTTTGAACGGGTGGCAGAGCCCCTGTATTATTATTACCAGCATGCGTCCTCCACGGTGCACTATATTTCCGGGCAGAAATGCCATGACCGGATCAGGGCCATGGAGCTTTTGCTGGAAAAGAGCAGAAAATACGGTTTTTATGAGGAATTTCAGGAAGAATTTGATTATAAATATACGGAGCTTGCTTTCGTGAATACGCTTTTTGGCTGTATGGGCGGCAGAATGAAAGGAAAGCTGCGTTTTGTGAGGGAGCTTAAGAACAAGGTGCTGGCAACACTGCCGGATTTTGCAGATAATTCCTATTACAGACAGAGGACCGGAGCCGAAGAGCAGAAGCTGATCCGGCTGTTAATGAAGTCACCGGTTTGTTTTTATTTGTATTACTGTTTGCTGAACGGATACCGAAAGATACGAAATACCGGGTCCGAGGGGAAAGGGAAGAACAAAAAATGAGTGAAAAAATACGTACCATAGCAGTAATTACCGCAAGAGGAGGCAGTAAGCGGATTCCCGGGAAAAACATCAGGGAATTCTGCGGAAAGCCGATCATCACGTATACAATTCAGGCAGCGTTAAGTGCGGGCATCTTTGAGGAAGTCATGGTTTCCACGGATGATGAAAAAATTGCGGAAATTGCCGGGGAGGCAGGGGCTGCGGTGCCGTTTTTCCGCAGTGCGGATACGGCGAATGATTATGCCAATACAACAGATGTGATGCTGGAGGTACTGGAAGCGTACCGGAAGCTGGGAAAGGAATTTGATGTGGCATGCTGCCTTTATCCTACTGCGCCGTTTGTGACGGCCAAGAAGCTTACAGACGCCTTTAAGATCATGCAGGACAAGCAGGCGGAAAGCCTGCTCCCGGTGGTGCGTTACAGCTTTCCGCCACAGAGAAGCGTGGTGAAATGCGGCGATTATTTAAGCTTTAAATGGCCGGAGCATATGTTTACCAGATCACAGGACTTAGAACCTTTTTATCATGACGCAGGACAGTTTTATTTTATCCGCGTGAAGGATTTTCTGGAACAGAAGAGACTGATTATGACGAAGACGGTTCCTTTTGAACTTCCTGATTTAGAGGTACAGGATATTGATACAGAGGAAGACTGGGAAATCGCAGAGGTAAAATATCGCGTGATGCAGAAAAAAGCTGCGAAAGCGGCAGAATGAGAGGCTTATCATGGAACAGTTTCGAATCGGAAACCGGCTTGTGGGTGACGGACAGCCGGCCTATATTATTGCAGAGATGTCTGCTAATCATGCGGGCAGCTTAGAGAGAGCAAAGGAAATCATCCATGCAGCGAAGGAAAGCGGTGCGGACTGTATTAAAATTCAGACCTATACGCCGGACACCCTGACGATTGACTGCAATAACCGTTATTTTCACATTGACAACGGTACCTGGGAGGGAGAGAACCTCTACCGGCTCTATGGCAAAGCATTCACGCCGTGGGAATGGCAGCACGAACTGAAGGAAGAAGCCGAAAAAACCGGTATCGATTTTCTTTCCACACCCTTTGACAATACGGCAGTGGATTTTTTGGAGAATATCGGGCTTTCATTTTACAAGATTGCATCCTTTGAAATGGTGGATCTGCCCCTGCTTTCCTATGTGGCATCCAAGGGGAAGCCCATCATCATGTCCACCGGTATGGCGACGCTTCGGGAAATTAGAGAAGCCGTAGATACCATTTTTGCGACCGGAAACCGGCAGCTGGCACTGCTGAAGTGTTCCAGTGCATATCCGGCGGATCCGGCAGATATGCATTTAAGGACCATAACGGATATGAAAAAAGAATTTGGGATCCCCGTCGGTCTGTCCGATCATTCCATGGGATCTTTGTCAGCTGCCACAGCGGTGGCGCTGGGTGCCAATGTAATCGAAAAGCATTTTTGTATCAGCAGGGAGATTGAAAATCCGGATTCGTCCTTCTCCATGACCCCTGCAGAATTTAAGGAAATGGTGGATACCATCAGAAACACAGAGGCAGCACTGGGCAGCCCCATGTACGGAGCAAGTATCCAGGAGAAAAACAGTCTGGTATTCAGACGCTCTGTTTTTGTAGTAAAGGACATCAAAAAGGGAGAGCCCTTCACGGAGGAAAATATACGCATCATCCGTCCGGGCTATGGTCTGCATCCCAGAGAGTATCCGCATGTTTTAGGGAAGATATGCAGAGAGGATATTGACCGGGGAATGCCTCTTACTGCGGACGCAGTGGAAGGATATCTGACTTTTCGTAAGGCAGACATGGAGGATGCAGGTCTGTTGTTTGACTGGGCCAATGAAGAGGAGACCAGAAAACAGTCCTTTCATACAGAGCCGATTCCCTGGGAAACACATGTGGAATGGCTGAAGGAGGTACTGCAAAATAAAGACAGGCACCTGTATATCTGTCTGCATGGAGACACTCCGGTGGGAATGTACCGGCTCGACCGGATTTCGGAAGAAACTTTTGAAATCAGTTACAGCATTGCACAAGCCTGCAGAGAACGGGGATACGGAAGGGCCATGCTGAAAGAGGGAGAAGCCTTTTTCCTTGCTGCCCATCCGGACGTCAAAAAGCTTACTGCCAGGGTGAAGGATAAAAACGCTGCTTCCTGTCGTTTATTTGAAGAACTGGGCTATGAGAAAATACAGGAGGAAGGCTTTTGCTGTTACCGGAAGCAGGAGGACTGACGCTTTTAAGACCCGGGATAAAGCGCATCGAAGAATGGAGAAAGTATGATTGTAATCAGGGCAGACGCCAACAGTAAAATCGGAATGGGGCATGTGATGAGATGCACAGCCATTGCAGACAGACTGCGTGAAAAAGGAGAGCAGGTCTGTTTTCTTGTGGCAGATGAAAATCCAGTGCCCCTGCTTCAGGGAAAAGGAATACCCTGCCACGTGCTGCATACGGATTACAGCCATATGGAAGAGGAGACAGGAAAACTGACGGTACTGCTTGATACACTTAAGCCGTCTGCCATACTGATTGACAGTTATTATGTGACACCGGAGTATTTAAGAGAGGTGCGCCGGAGGACGAGGACGATATACCTGGATGATATTTTTGCTTTTTCCTATCCGGTAGATTTACTGATTAATTATAATATTTATGCCAAAGAGATGGGATACGGAAAGCTTGCAGGTGGTCAGGACGCCTGCGGGCAGCCGGCACGGTTTTGCCTGGGAACATCCTATGTTCCCCTGCGGCAGGAATTTTCCGGGGTACCTTATACCGTTAAGGACAGGGCAGAGCAGATCCTCATCTCTACCGGCGGAAGCGACAGTTACAATCTTGCAGGACAATTTTTAGAGGAAGCCCTGCGGCAGGAGGAAACAAAGAATAAAATTTACCATGTAATCTGCGGCAGTCTGAACCCCCATCGTGACAGCCTGCAGGCGCTGGCAGCAGCACACGGAAATATCCGGATTCACAGCAACGTAACCAATATGGCGGAATTGATGCGGCAGTGTGATGTGGCAATCAGTGCCGGCGGCTCCACCATGTATGAATTATGTGCCGTAGGGGTGCCCACGATCACGTTTTCTTTTGCAGCCAATCAGGAAAGGATCGTGGAGTCTTTCTTAAGGCTTCAGTATGCCGCAGGTGGCGGCAACTACCTTGTGGATAAAGAGAAACTGGCTCCGGCAGTGATCCGGATACTGGGGCAGCTTTGCGGGGACAGGGAAAAGCGTATGGCTTACAGCAGCAAGGCACGTACCCTTGTAGACGGGCGGGGCGCCGAGAGAATCGCGGATGCGATTCTTTCTTGAAAGAACAGGGGGCTTGTGATAAACTTTTTCCAAAAGGAGAAGGATTGCATCAGAAGGTTACGGAAAGGATTTGATAGCATGGAAAAACCGGCAATTGACGGAGGAACTCCCGTCAGGAATACAAAGCTTTTTTACGGACATCAATATATAGATGAAGCAGACATTCAGGCAGTAGAGGAGGTTCTTAGAAGTGATTTCCTTACCTGCGGACCCAAAATAGAAGAACTGGAAAAGAAACTGTGCGAACTGACAGGGGCTTCTTATGCCGTGGTATGCAGCAATGGTACGGCGGCACTTCACATTGCCTGTCAGGCAGCAGGCGTTGGAGAGGGAGACGAAGTCATTACCACTCCCATCACATTTGCCGCATCTGCAAACTGTGCTCTGTATTGCGGCGCCAGACCTGTTTTTGCGGACATTAATGAAAAGACCTACAATATTGATCCGGCGTGCGTGGAGGCATGTATTACGGAGCACACCAAAGCAGTTGTTGCGGTAGATTTCACCGGACAGGCTGTGGAACTGGACAGGCTTACGACCTTATGCAGGGAAAAGGGACTGGTGTTGATCGAAGATGGTGCACACTCCATTGGCACCGGATATAACGGAAAGCAGGTAGGTTCCATAGCGGATATGACCACTTTCAGTTTTCATCCGGTGAAGACGGTAACCGGCGGGGAAGGCGGTGCGGTATTAACGAACAGCAGGGAATACTATGAGAAGCTTCTTTTGTACCGTTCACACGGCATTACCAGAAAGCAGGATCTTTTGAAGCGGGAGAGCGAAGGTCCCTGGTATTATGAGCAGATTGCTCTCGGTATGAATTACCGTATGACGGACATACAGGCAGCACTGATCATAAGCCAGCTGAATAAACTGCCTGTGTTCCAAAAGAGAAGAAAAGAGATCGTACAAAAATACAATGAGGCATTTGCAAAGATACCGGAGGTAACAGTACAGGAAGAGATACCGGAGTCGGATACCACGAGACATCTGTATATTTTAAGGATCAAACCGGAGAAGCTTACCATTAACCGGAGACAGTTTTTTGATGCCATGTCAGCGGAAAATATCTGCTGTAATGTACATTACATTCCGGTGTACAGACATCCTTACTATGAAGAGATGGGATATGAAAAGGGGCTTTGCCCCAAGGCAGAAAAGCTTTATGAGGAAATCATGAGCCTGCCGTTATATTATTCCCTGACAGACAGAGACGTGGAAGATGTTATCCATGCGGTGAAGAAGATTGTGGAGTTTTACAGAAAATAATGAAAACGGATTTCAAGACGATACTGAAGAACAAGAAAAACTGCATATGGGCATTTCTGTTTTCTTCTCTTTTCTGCGTCGTCACAGCCACTTTTTTTGATTATTATTATGACTTAAATGACGATATGCTGATGAAAGACATCGTGGCGGGAATTTATACAGGGACTCCGTCCGGTCATAATATCCAGATGCTTTATCCGCTGAGCTTTTTCTTAAGCCTGTTATACCACATTGGCAGAAATATTCCCTGGTATGGGATTTTCTTTCTGCTTTGCCAGTATGGATGCCTCTATCTGCTAACAGAAAGATTTTTAAGTTTTTATGACAAAAGATGGAAGAAGGCAGTCCAGCTGGTAATAGAAGCAGGTCTTCTGATTACGCTGTTTTTATCGGATCTGGTATTTGTGCAGTATACCGTTACGGCGGCACTGCTTGCTTCCACGGCTGCATTTTTGTTTTTTACTTCAGCTCCCGCATCTACGTTGAAAGGGTTTTTAAGAAACAATACAATCAGCATTGTTCTGGTTATTCTGGCGTATCAGATGCGGACGGAACTCCTTTTGATGCTGCTGCCGTTCATCTGTGTAACGGGAGTGTGCCGCTGGGTAAGGGAAACCCCTGTTTTCACAAAACTAAATTTTCAGAAGTATTTTTCGGTGTTTGGACTGATTCTTGCAGGGATGATCGTAAGTCAGGGCGTGCATATACTGGCCTATGGCAGCGAGCAGTGGAAGGAATTTAACCGATTCTTTGATAACAGAACAGAATTGTATGATTTTCAGTATATACCTTCTTATGATGGAAATGAGGCCTTTTATGAAAGTATAGGATTGACCAAAAGTGAACAGACCCTTCTTGTCAATTATAATTTTGGCCTGGATGAAGAGATCAATGCTGACGTACTGGGTCAGGTGGCTGCTTATGCCGCAGAATTAAAAAAAGGGGTACAGCCTTCTTTTACGGCAAAACTGAAGCAGGCTGTATGGGAATTAAAATATCGCCTTTTGTATGAAACGGACCGCCCCTGGAATTTAGTGGCGATTACTTTGTATGTGCTGGTGTTTGCAGCAGCGCTTTGCAACAAAAACTGGCATATCCTTTGGGAGCTGCCTTTTCTCTTTGCAGTACGTAGCGGACTGTGGCTTTTTATTCTGTACCGGGGCAGAAGCCCTGTGAGAATTACCCATTCCCTTTATCTGATGGAATGTTTGATTCTGCTTGCCATACTTCTTACAGAATGTCACAAACAGCCGCGGAAAAAAATCGTGACAATCCTTTCCTGTGGCTCGGCACTGGCTATGCTGATAATCTGTTTTTTATATGCAGGAGCCGGCATTACGAAAACCGGACAGGAGTTTGCACGCAGAGAGCAGGTTAATCAGGCGTACCTGTCACTGCAGGAATATGTTAAGGAACGAAAAGACAGTTTTTATTTCTGGGATGTATATTCCAGTGTGGCGTATTCGGAAAAAATGCTGACAGCCTCTCCTGCCGGCCTCTCCAATCTTGATATTATGGGCGGCTGGGCAGATAAAAGTCCTTTAACAAGGGAAAAATATGAAAAGTTTGGATTTTCTTCCATGCAGGAAGCCCTGTTAACGGAAGATGTTTATATTGTGGTGAAATCACCGGAGCTTTCCGGATATCCGCTGCTGGAAGAATGGCTGCCTGCTTTTTATGCCGATCAGAATTACGCTGTCAAACTGAAAAAAGTAGACAGTGTATATGCAGAGGGACAGGAAGTCTTCAGTATATATCAGGTACAGCCGGCCTCATAGAACAGACTGTGAAAGGAGTTAGTATAAAAATGTCGCAGTTAGTCAGTTTTGTTATTCCCTGTTACAAATCAGCGCTTACAATAGAAGGTGTGGTCAAAGAGATCACCGATGCCATGGCAGGTCTTACTTCTTATGAGTATGAAGTGATACTGGTCAATGACTGTTCCCCGGATGATACCTTCGGAGTGATTCGCAACATCTGTGAGAAGGACGGCAGAATAAAAGGTGTCAATCTTTCCAAAAACTTCGGACAGCATGCAGCGCTGATGGCGGGATTTGCCCAGTCAAAGGGAGATCTGGTGGTATGTCTGGATGATGATGGGCAGACACCGGCAGACGAAGTCGGAAAGCTGCTTGCCGGTATAGAAGATGGTGCGGATGTGGTGTATGCCAGATATGCCCATAAACAACATTCCTGGTTCCGTAACTTTGGCAGTAAGATTAACGAACTGATGACGAGAGTCATGTTGGGGAAACCAAAGGATTTATATGTATCCAGCTACTTTGTGGCAAGAAGGTTTGTAATCGATGAGGTGCTTCGCTACACCAATGCATTTCCTTATGTGATTGGTCTGGTGCTTCGCAGCACCAAGAACATTATCAATGTAGATGTAACACACAGGGAGCGGGAAATCGGTACCTCCGGATATAATTTCAGTAAGCTTCTGGCTCTCTGGGTTAATGGCTTTACTTCGTTTTCCGTAAAGCCGCTTCGGTTTGCAACCATGGCAGGAACGATTTGTGCAGGCTTAGGATTTCTTTACGCCATTTATACCGTCATCAAGAAATTTGTAAATCCGGCAGTGCCGGTAGGCTTTAGTTCCCTGATGTCGGCCATCATGTTTATCGGTGGCATGCTCATGCTTATGATGGGTATGATCGGTGAGTACATCGGCAGAATCTACGTCTGCATGAACAATTCGCCACAATATGTGGTGAAGGAGATTGTGGGCAGGGACAGTTGATGGAATCCGGTGCGTATGGTATGATAGAGGGCATGGACAGAGGAGTAAAAAAATGCAGGAACTGGAATATCCCTTTGACAGTGAGTGGATCTTAAAAAAGGCCAAGAGTATTAAGAAAACACTTCTTTCGGACGGGGAAAGCAGAATCAGAAAGAAAATTGCGGTTTTAGGCGGCAGCACAACCCATGACATTATCAAGGTACTGGAACTGTTTCTTTTAAATTATGGGATCGAACCGGAATTTTATGAATCGGAATACGGGCAGTACTGGCAGGATGCCATGTTTGAAAATGAGGTGTTAAAGGACTTTGCGCCTGATTTGATTTATATTCATACCAGTAACCGTAATATTATGACATATCCGGAGCCGGGAGATGCAAAGGAGCAGACAGAGCATCTTCTGAAGGAGACTTTTGAACATTTTCATATGATGTGGGAGCAGCTTGGAAAGACCTATCACTGTCCCATTATCCAGAATAATTTCGAGTTTCCTTATTACAGACTTCTTGGAAACCAGGATGCGGTGAATCACAGCGGACGGGTTTATTTTATCAATCGTCTGAATGCCATGTTTGCGGATTATGCAGCCGGGCAGGAGAATTTTTATCTGCAGGATATCCAGTATCTGTCAGCCTGCTACGGGCTTGATAAGTGGGGAGATTCTTTTTACTGGCATATGTACAAGTACGCACTTTGCGTGCCTGCCATTCCCACTCTTGCCTTTAACCTTGCCAATATCATAAAGTCTGTTTACGGGAAGAATAAAAAAGCTTTGGTACTGGATCTTGACAATACCCTCTGGGGTGGTGTCGTAGGGGATGATGGACCGGAAAATATCGAAATCGGTCAGGAAACCTCTATGGGGCAGGTCTATGCAGAGTTCCAGACTTACCTTAAGGAACAGAAAAAGATCGGCATTATGCTGAATGTGAGTTCCAAAAATGAAGAAGAGAATGCACTGGCAGGCTTAAACAGACCGGATGGCGTGCTAAAGCCTGAGGACTTTGTAATTATAAAAGCAAACTGGGAGCCCAAGAGTAAAAGCGTGGCACAGATTGCATCGGAATTAAATATCGGGCCGGACAGTCTGGTGTTTGTGGATGATAATCCGGCAGAGCAGGAGATCATAAGGCAGAGCCTCCCCAGGGTAGCGGTACCCCGGGTAGAAAAGCCGGAAGAGTATGTGAAGCTGATAGACCGGTCCGGCTTTTTTGAAGTAACTTCCCTTTCAGAGGACGATACCAGAAGAAATGAAATGTACAAAGCCAATCAGGAACGGGATAAACTGAAGGAAAGCTTTACCGATTATGGCGAATACTTAAAATCCCTTCAGATGAGTGCTGAAATCAGGGCATTTACCCCCTTATACATGGCGCGGATCGCCCAGCTTACCAATAAGAGTAACCAGTTTAACCTGACCACCAGACGGTTTAGTCAGGCAGAGATTGAAGAGATTGCAAAAGATGCATCCTATATCACTTTATATGGCAGGCTGACCGATAAATTCGGGGATAACGGTGTTGTCTCAGTGGTTATCGGGCGTAAGGAGCAGGACACGCTGCATGTGGATCTCTGGCTGATGAGCTGCAGGGTATTAAAGCGAGATATGGAATATGCCATGATGGATTGTCTGGTGGAAAAGTGCAAAGCCTGCGGCATTCGCAAAATACGGGGATATTATTATCCCACTGCCAAGAACAAAATGGTAGAGAATTTTTACGGATTGCAGGGATTTTCCTTGCAGAATAGGGACGAAGCAGGCAATGCCGTATGGGAATTCGAAATTCCCGCACAGTATGAGAAAAAAAATCATTTCATTGCGGTAGAAGAGTAACCGGCTGGAATGGAGAACAGGAAAGAGGAAAGAAGCATGACAAGAGAAGAAGTGTTTGAACGACTGAATAAAGTATTTCAGGACGTGTTTGATGATGAGGATATTACCGTAAACGAAACGACGACCTCTGCGGATATTGAGGACTGGGATTCCTTAGAGCACATTAATCTGGTGGCTGCGGTAGAGCAGGAATTTGGGTTTAAGTTTACCATGGGACAGGTAGTCACCATGAAGAACGTGGGTGAAATGGTAGACATTATTTTGCAGAAATAACAGGAGCAGCCAATGGCGATTACATCATTTTATTTTCTGTGCTTCGTGGCAGCACTTTTTCTGGTGTACTATCTCACACCCGGAAAAGCCCGGTGGGTGGTTCTGCTTGTGGCAAGCATCGGATATTTTTTTACGGCCGGAAACGCTTATCTGATTCTATATCCGGCCGTGACAATTACAATTATATATGGCGCAGCCTTGTATATTGATAGAGTGAAAGAGCAGAAAAAGAAAAAAATTGCCCTTTCACTTGTTGTCGTTTTCTGCCTTCTTATGCTGACAACGTTAAAATACTGTAATTTTGCTGTTTATACCTATAATGCCGTTGCCATGCGCCTTTTCCCGGGCAGCAGCCTGTTAAAGACCGTACAGATACTGGCACCTCTCGGCATTTCCTTTTATACGCTGGCACTTTTGGGATATCTTTTTGATGTATACTATGAGATTGCAAAACCCCAGCGCAATTTCTTTAAATTTGCATTGTTTGGATTTTATTTTCCGGTGATGATCTCAGGTCCCATTTTACGTTACCGGGATGTGGAGGGCGAGCTTTACAACCCGAAAAAGTTTGATTACAGACAGTTTACTTATGGGTTACAGCGGATGCTGTGGGGTTTTTTCAAAAAGCTGGTGATTGCTGAACGGCTGGCTGTGATCGTCAATACCGTTTATGGCGACATTGTTACCTACAGCGGGTTTTATATCATCATTGCTGCCATATGCTTTGCCTTTCAGCTTTACACTGATTTTTCCGGCGGAATGGATATCGTGATCGGCCTTTCCGAAGCATTGGGCATCAAGGTGGCGGAAAACTTTGACAGACCTTTTTTTTCCCGTTCCATTCAGGAATTCTGGCGAAGATGGCACATTACATTGGGAACGTGGCTGAAGGATTATCTGTTTTATCCGCTTCTTCGGACAAAATGGTTTACGAATCTGCAGGCATCCTGTAAAAAGAAATTCGGTAAAAAAGCAGGGAAAAAAATTGCAACCTTCCTTGCCATGTTTGTACTCTGGTTTGCCGTGGGTATGTGGCACGGCGGTGCCTGGAAATTTATCATGGGCTCCGGGCTGATCCACTGGTTTTATATCGTATCGGGGGAAGCCCTGGAACCGGTGTGGAAAAAAATGAAAACATGGTGCCATGTTACGGACACTGCCCGGTGGTTTCGAATCTGGCAGCAGCTTAGGACTTTCCTGCTTGTAAGTGCGAGCTTTGTTTTCTTCAGGGCAGACAGCTTTACAGAGGGGCTGCATATTTACAGACAGCTCTTTGCTAAGTTTAATCCGGACATTTTCGTAAACGGCAGTCTGCTTACACTGGGACTTGACGGCATAGAGATGCTCATTGCAGTGGCTTCGTTGCTGATACTTTTTTGGGTTTCTGTTTTGCAGGGAAAGAAATCCGTACGTGACAGACTGGCAGCCATGCCCATTGTATGCAGGTGGATCATTCTCTATGCGGCACTTTTTGGTGTCATCCTTTTGGGGTACTACGGACCGGGATACAGTACTGCGGAATTTATTTACAGAGGCTTTTAAGGAGGAGAAGAAATGAATAAAAAACAGGCTTTCAAATCCGTTCTTTTTTGTCTTCTGTTTGTGGTCATGCTGATACCGGTTACGTACATGGTACGCACCGGCGGCGTAATCAAGGATATTTTTACGGGGTTTTATGCAGAGCCGGATGATACCATAGACGTGGTGATGATCGGCTCCAGTCCGGTTTATCCCTGCTTTGCCGGGCCTAAAATGTGGGGAGAATGCGGATTTACCGCATACCCGTTAGCAAGCAATGTACAGCGTCCCAAAGCAGCAATACATCTGGTGGAGGAAGCGCTTAAGACCCAGTCGCCGGAGCTTTTCATTTTTGAAATGAGAATGTTTACTTATACGGATGAGCATATGATGGAAAACATGGCTTATACCAGAGGCGTTACGGATAACATGAAGTACTCTTGTAATCGAATTCGTACCATCAACGATCTGGTACCGGATGTGTCAGAACGGTATACGTACTATTTCGATATTATCAAGTACCACGATAACTGGAAAACCATGGTTTTGCCGGAGCAGTATAAGACCTTCCTGTATGAGAAGAAAAGCCCTCTGAAGGGATATTTGTTAAAAGAACAGGTGGAACCCGGAGAAGCAGTCAACCTTTGTGGTATTACTGAAACAAAGCCGATACCGGAAGAACAGGAAGAAACATTGCGGGAACTGTTGGAGTATTTATCCGCCAATGATCTTCAGGCATTGTTTGTGATTTCCCCTACGGATTTTACTTATGATGAACAGAAAATGTGCAATTATATGCAGGAAATTGTACAGTCATATGGTTATCAGTTTTTGGATATGAATGCATATCGGGAAGAAATCGGCATTGACTTTGCTACGGATTTTTATGACGGTGGCGGACATGCCAATGCCCTGGGTGCAGAGAAATGTACGGATTTTCTGGAAAAGTATCTGTTGGAGCATTATGATCTTTCGGATAAAAGAGGGCAGGAGAAATATGCATCCTGGGATCTGGCATATGAGACCTGGAAGGAGCGGTCCGGTGAAGCGAAAAGAGTCATTTTAGACAAAGTCGAGAATACAGCTTATGACGGAGATGAGATACCATGAATCAATATGCATTTGATGAGATTTTTATAGGACAGACAGAGAGTTTTACCGTATCGGTAACGGAAGAGATGCTGCAGCATTTTTATGCCATTACCGGGGATTGTAATCCGCTTCATGCAGATGAGGAGTTTGCCCGAAAGAAGGGCTTTCCGGGAAGGGTGGCATACGGTATGCTGACAGCATCCTTTTTATCCACGCTTGCAGGTGTATACCTGCCGGGAGAAAAGAGTCTGATTCACAGCGTGGAGACGAAGTTTGCAAAGCCGGTGTTTATAGGGGATACGCTAAAGATTCAGGGTGAAGTGACAGAAAAAAACGAGCATTTCCCCGTGATAAAATTAAAAGTAACCATAACCAATCAAAAGCAGGAAAAAGTACTGCGTGGCAGTATGCAGATAGGAGTCATGGAAGATGGAGAATAAGGTATATCTGATTACGGGAGCTTCTTCCGAAGTAGGGAGAAAGCTGATTCAGAATTTGTGTGGCAGACATACAGATGATGGAAGACATATGAAAATATATGCGCATTTTTCTTCCCATGGGGAAAAATTAAATGAACTGCGACAAAATGAGCCCAATGTGGAAATTATTCCAATCAAAGCGGATTTGACAAAAGAAGAAGACGTAAAAGGAATGCTTTCTGTCATGAAAGAGGCGGGAGACTGCCCGGACTGCCTTGTGCATCTGCCGGCTAAAAAATTAGTTTATAATAAACTAAAGAAAGCTGACTGGCAGGCAATTGCTGCGGATATGGAACTGCAGGTGCATTCCCTGCTTACCATAGGCGGACACATTTTGCCGGAAATGGCGAAAAAAGGAAGCGGCAGGGTCGTGATTATGCTGTCAGCCGTTACTTTGGGAATGCCGCCGAAATTCATGTCACAATATGTGGTGACAAAATATGCGCTGCTCGGTCTGATGAAGAGTATGGCAATGGAATATGCAGAGAAGGGAATCTGCGTAAACGGCATCTCTCCCAATATGATGGAAACAGAGTTCTTAAGTGAAATTGATGAGAGAATCATCGAGATGAACAGGCAAAGCTGTACTCTGAAACGGAATGTAAACGTGGAGGAAACTGTGGCGGCCATTGAATTTTTGTTGTCGGAAGAGTGTGGGTATATGAACGGTGTAAATTTAAATCTGACAGGTGGGGATAAGTAGAAAAAAGGCCAAGGAGCGCAGAGGAAGCTCTTATGTAATGGCAGACAAGCAGGGCTGGTTGTAAAAAGAGTCTGCTTATGGTATACTACTTTAGATATTTTGTGAGGGAAAGGTAATAGAGGTGAAGCCTTGAAAAACAAAATTACAATAAAAAGAGTCATTCAGGCAACCATACTGCTCCTATCTTTCCTGACAATACTCTCTGTCTGGCCGTTAAAGCTGATACGTCCATGGCAATATCTGGGAGAGGCAGGCGAGGATTCGGACGCTATTGTGGTGAGCGAAGGTACGATTCTGCAACAGTTTATTCCGGTCAACGATTGCCTGCGCTCCATAAGCTTTTATGTATATAATGAAAATTCAGAGGATATAGAGGGAACCCCCCTTTATTTTCGATTGTTTGATGCCAATCTGAACAAGCTGGAATATAGCCGGATTATATTGACAGAAGATAATGTACCCGGAATGTTTACCATTCCCATGCGTGGGGAATGGAAGGGGGGAGAGGTTTACTATTTTTCTGTTGAAAGTCCGGGCAATGAGCTGTTGATTTCCATGAAAGACGGCATCAATATGGATGTTCTTTATGGATACAGAGTGTTTTTTACTCCGAAACAATATCTTTTTATCGGGGGCCTGATACTTGTTGTCTGCATGATACTGGCAGGTCTTACAGAACTGTTTTTCCGCAGGAGAAAAGAGAGTAAGGTCGGTCTGGATATGCTTTGGCGTCTGCCTGCGGCAATTCTTGTAGTCGCAGGATCTGTATTTGCAGCATATAATGTGTTTCCGGCAAGAAGGCTGGCAACGGAAACAGTGGATATCATTTTTTATGAAGTGGGAATTCTGTTGTTTCTGCTCTTTTCTTTGTACTGTTTACTGCGAAAAAGACCTGAGACGGAAGAAAAAACGATTACTTTTGAGGAATGCACTGCAAAACTTCCCGGTATTTTACAGTCAGTTTGCTTTGCAGGCGTCATGTTAGGCTGTGTCCGATATCTGAATGCACTGTCCAACTTTGATCAGAAGACAGCAAGCAATCTGACACTTGCATGCTTTGCCCTGGCGATTTTGTGCAGTTTTACAAAAAAAGAATTATTCAATGTATATCAGCCGGTTTATGTGGCGATTGCTACAGGAGTGAGTATCTGGTATTGTATGCAGCATGCAGCAGGTGAAGAAAGCCTGGTCGTTTCCAGAGGCACTGCTGTGGCTTATAGTTTATGGGGCATGATTGTAATAAATGTAATCCATAATCTGATACTGAATATAAAAAACAAAAGACAATTCTGGAAGGAAATTTCTCCTGTTTACAGTGTTATGCTGTTACTTCTTCTGACAGAATTTGTGAGAAGCAGAAACGGAAAAGAATGGCCCATTCTATTGCTGATACTTTGGACATTGTTTGCTTTCAGGGTGATTGACCAAAGAGGCAGCAGGGAGAAATACCTGACGAGTTTTGTCAATGGTGTGTTTATTCATTTTATCGGCATCAGTATTTATGCCTGGTTACACAGACCGTTTCATTTTTATACCCATACCAGATATCCGGGTGTTTTTCATACGGTAACTTCTGCAGCAGTATATGACTGTTTTGTAATGGTTCTTGCACTTGCGGTTTTTCTGGTGAAATATGCAAAGAACAGGAAACTGTCCCTGTGTCTGAAGGAAATATGGATATTTGGTCTTTCAGCGGGATTTATGCTGCTTACCGCTTCCCGTACGGGACTTTACGCAGCAGCAATTTTGTGTGTATTACTGGTGCTGGTAACGGCATTTACTGAGTTTAAGGATGGAATCGTCCGGACTATGTGCCGGGCGGGCCTTTTGCTGCTCATGATATCTGGCTTTTTTGTAAGCACCTTTACGGCTTGCCGGATTATCCCTGCTGTGTATAACAAACCACAGACATTTGAGATAGAATGGTTTCAGGATTCCATCAAAGAAGGAGAGGAATGGGATTCCTTCCGTTACATTACAGTAAGGAAATTTCTTGCAGTATTTGATGCCAAACTAACCTATTATGACAAGGGGCAGTCCGATGCAGTAACGCAGACCGGGGAAGAGCAGGAAGGCAATAAAGCATATGCCTCACCGGAACTGACGGAAGAAAAGGAAGGAATTGGCGGCAATGTGGATTATTCCAACGGCCGCATGGATATTTATAAAAAATATCTTTCTCTCTTAGACTGGAAGGGGCATAAAGATGTAGCGATTCCGGGAGATAACGGGAAGATGATTGCCCATGCACACAATGCGTATATTCAGGTAGCATATGATTTCGGAATCGGTGCGGGTATTTATTTTCTGATTTTCTGTGTGGTATTCGCTATCAGAAGTATACTCTACTATGCAAAGCACCGGGGGGAAAAAGCAGGCATCATACCGGTAGCGGTAATTGGTACCTTTGGAGTCTGCGGACTTGTGGAATGGGTCATGCTGCCTTATATCCCTACAGGCTTTGCCCTGTTTTTCGTTTTGGTGTTGCTCATGCCTAAGATAAAACAAACAAAATCCCTTTAGGAAGGATACTATGAAAAAGACAATTAACACGGCACTTTTGTATAGAAGAATATTTTTACTCATTTATGATCTGGCAGCAGTCTTTGCGTCGTCGGTGTTGGCGTTATGGATCCGCTATGAATTTGTATACAAGGACATAGACCAGATATTCCTTGACTCCGTTTATTCTTTTATGCCGGTGACCATGCTGATCACGGTGATAGTGTTTGAAATTCTAAGGCTGTATAACAGCCTGTGGGCATTTGCCAGTGTGAATGAACTGCAGAATATTGTAGCAGCCTGCGGAGTGACGGCGGCACTGAACGGAATCGGACTTATGGTTGCAGGAAAACCGGTTCCCCGCAGTTACTATTTCATGTTTGTATTCCTTCTGATTGCATTTACCTTTGCCAGCCGTTTCAGTTATCGCTTTTTAAGAAGCCTAAAGCAAAAGGGCAGAAAAAAAGAGCATGCCGTTAACATTATGATCATAGGTGCCGGTGAGGCAGCAAACCTGATTATTAAAGATATTATAAACAGCAAATACACCCATATGCAGATCAAGTGTCTGATTGATGATGATGTGAATAAACATGGCAAATTTATTCAGGGAATCAAGATTATCGGTGGCAGGGGAAAAATCAAAGAGGCAGTGGATACGTATGCGATTGATGAAATATTTATAGCAATGCCATCGGTATCCCGTTCTAAGATCAGTGAAATCATTGATATTTGTAAAGAAACCACCTGTAAGCTGCGGACACTGCCCGGTATGTACCAGCTGGTGAACGGAGAAGTCAACGTCAGCAAATTAAAAGACGTTGATGTAGAAGATCTTCTGGGCCGGGATCCAATTAAGGTGGACATAGATTCCATTATCGGTTATGTACAGGGAAGTTGTGTACTGGTAACCGGCGGAGGCGGATCTATTGGCAGCGAACTATGCAGACAGATTGCGGCACATAAACCATCCAGACTGATCATACTCGATATTTATGAAAACAATGCCTATGATATTCAGCAGGAATTAAAGCATGATTATCCCAAGCTGGATCTTGTGGTACTAATCGGCTCTGTGAGAAATACAAAAAGAATGTACACCATATTTGAAAAGTATAAACCGGATATTGTATATCATGCTGCGGCACACAAACATGTGCCTCTCATGGAAGACAGTCCTAATGAAGCGGTAAAAAACAATGTTATGGGAACATGGAAAACTGCACAGGCAGCCGCTTATGCCGGTACGAAAAAATTTGTGCTGATCTCTACGGATAAAGCAGTGAATCCCACCAATATTATGGGGGCTTCCAAAAGAATCTGTGAGATGATCATTCAGGTTTTCAACAGACATTATGATACGGAATTCGTGGCGGTTCGTTTTGGCAATGTACTTGGCAGCAACGGCAGTGTGATTCCCCTGTTCCGCAAACAGATTGCAGCCGGTGGTCCCGTGACGGTAACCCATCCGGATATCATCCGGTATTTTATGACAATCCCGGAAGCGGTGTCTCTTGTTCTCCAGGCAGGCGCTTATGCAAAAGGAGGAGAGATCTTTGTACTGGATATGGGAAAACCTGTTAAAATTTTGGATCTGGCTAAAAATCTGATCCGGCTTTCGGGCTACAGGGTTGATGAAGATATCAAGATTGAGTTTACAGGTCTTCGTCCCGGGGAAAAATTATACGAAGAGCTTTTGATGGATGAAGAGGGATTGCAGAATACAGAGAATGAACTGATCCATATCGGTAAACCCATTGAACTGGACGAGACATTATTCTTTCAACAGCTCCGCAGACTGGAGGTTGCATCTGAAGATGAGAGCAGTGACATCAAAGGGTTAATCAAGGAGATCGTACCGACCTATCATGCAAAGGAAGGACAGGCATAACAATATGAAACCATTTGAGAATAAAATCTGGCTGGCATCGCCCACCATGCATGGAGAAGAGCAGCAATATGTAAAAGAGGCCTTTGATACTAACTGGGTATCTACGGTAGGCCCCAATCTGGAGCACCTGGAAAAGAGTGTAAGAGAGTATGTTGGATGTAAGGCTGCCGTTGCACTTTCTGCCGGCACTGCAGCACTGCATTTAGCTGTTAAGCTTGCAGGTGTGAAACCGGGAGAAAAGGTGTTCTGC
>JBJFCA010000162.1:0-12728 GCA_051888725.1 Lachnospiraceae bacterium | reverse complement strand
CTCCTTGAAAGTTCCTTCTCCTATGATCATCAGTTTGAGTGCAGGTATCTTCTTTTTCGCGAGAGCAAACGCTTTGATAAGATGCCAGAACCCCTTCACATCATGTTCCCTGCCCATGGATGCCACAACAGGGGCATCATCAGCAAAGAACTTTTCCATATCAGGTTCTACCGCTTCTTCGGAAAGCTTCTTTATCATCTCAACATCGCAGGGATTGTAAAGACATGCCACGTCTTTTGCCCCGTAATATTTCTTTACATCTTCAGCCATCACCTTGGAACAGCAGATTACCTTATCCGCGCGCTTACACAGTCTTTGCATACTCTTCTTATCGTCAAGCGCCCCATATCCTCTGATGCCCACCCAGATTTTATCTTTTACTCTTGCATAAACATTTGCAAGGTTGGCAGAGGGACCAAAGCTGTACGTAATCTCGATACCACGTTCTCTTTTAATCTTCTTAATGGCTCTGATACGCCTGAGCAGATTCACTGCCTTTCCTATTTTCCCGGGTACACTGCCAAGGTTTAAGTCTACCACATCCACGCCGCTCACATCATAGATCATTCCTTTTGTGGAAAAAACTACCAGCGTCAGATTGCAATGTGGTGTCAGCAATTTTGCTGTCATGGCACAGATTCGTTCCAGTCCTCCCTGGTCAAGGAGCGGCACCATAAGCATTACATTTTTCTTCACCTTTATCATGATTCCTTTCGACGCTTCAACATCTTAATTGCCAGTTTTCCAATCAAAGAATATCCTTCATATACATTAAAGTAAGTAGTAATATCCCCTCCGAATTTCATTTTAAATATATCAATTCCATTCGGATTTTCGATACTGGAAATACCACCCCAGTCATATTTTTCAATACCCTGTGCCTTAAAAAGCATCATGTCTTCCCAATGAAGTCTTTTATTGGAACGGGCTACAAAGCTGGCATTCTCCTCACTGCTCCGGAAATTGGACGTAGAATGCAGAAGCCTTGCATTTTTATTATCCACGATATAAGAATGAAATACATGCGGGGTGTCTCCCTCATAAATACCGGTAAGATAAATGGCATTTGCATCCATGTAGGCTTCCATCTGATCCATGTTTATCGTAATATGCATGCCCTTTTCTTCATACATTTGTGCATACATATGGGTAAACTGTTCCATAACATCCGGTCTGCTTTTTAACTCCTTTGAGGAATACGTGCGTAACTCCACATTATCCCGTTTACTTTTTCTGATCTGATATCGCTCCGTCTTGTTGATTTTTTCCAAAAGTTCCTCTTCTGTAAGCGTAAGATCACTCATCTGGGTATGAAAAGTAGTGTATATTCTGTTTTCCTCTGTATCCTTTTTCTCCACCCCGTGAAAAAACAGGATATCGGTCTTCACATTGGAAAGGTCTGTTTGATCCGGATACCAGACTTGCGTAATCCGGATTCCTTTTTTTCTGTAGGTCGCCTGTATCATGCTTTCACCTCATATAGTTTTTCATATCTCTTTACCTGTTCTTTTATGGAAAAACCTGCGGCATCGACCTCCTGCAACCGGGACTTTCGTTCGTACGGCAGCATTTTTAATGCCTCATTACTCCATTCTTCTGCTGAATGAGTCAGGGAATACCTGCTCACCAGATCGGTAATATCTACTTCCGAAGTGATGGTGTCTGATATCAGACATTTACAACCGGCTGTCTGTGCCTCGACTACCGTACCGGGAAGTCCCTCATAGAAGGACGGGAAAATTAACAGGTCGAAAATCTGGTAATAATCACTGACATTTGTCCGGTTGCCGGTAAAAATCACGGCATCAGAAAGCCCCAGGGATTGTACTTTTTCCCGGACCTTTGGCATCAGGGGGCCTTCTCCTACAAGAAGCAGCCGTGATGTCTTGTATTTTTCATGAATTTTATCGAACACTTCTATCAGAAAGTCGTGATTTTTAGGGACGCGAAAGCTGCCCACATGTCCAATCACCGGCTGTCCGGTCAACTGAAGCGTCTGAAGCATCTTTTCACGCATTACCGGATCATATGCATATTTTTCCGTTTCAATGGCATTGGGAATAACCTCTACCTTTCCCAGTTCCATCCACTTTTTACCAAACACCGCTTCTCCGGCTTCCCTGGAACATGCCAGACAGTAGTCTGCCTTATATTTCAGGGAATGCCTGAGAAGTTTCGTGATGATTCCCTTTAAACCGGGATCCACGCCTGCACTGCGGGAATGTGCAATCGTAATGGGAATCCCCGCTTTTTTGGCAATGGGCAGATAAATGGATGCCGTACTGGTCATATGACCATGGACTGCCCGAAATTCCCTATGATGCGAAAAAAACTGCTTCAGCGCTTTCCGATAGCTGAACCAGTTGTATACCTTAAAACGAGGGACCCGGTAGACCTTCCCTCCCAAATTTTCCACTTCTTCTTCAAAATGCTGTTTTTTGTCCGTATGGATCAGGAAATCAAACTGTATCTTGTCTCTATCCATGTTACGGTACAAATCCATAATACGGCTTTCCGCGCCGCCTATGGAAAGTCCTCCCAGTACATGGAGGATTCGAATCGGTTCTGCCATCTTAATTTCCTTTCCGCTGTACCATGTAATGCTTTGCACCCGCAAGCAGATATTCGGAAATACGGCCGAAAATATTCTGCTTCTTCGGTGTCATCGTAAGATATTCCCCATAGGAAATAAACTGTTCCTTATGTTTTTCAAACACCTTTGCGTAATTTTCCATACCCTCCGGAGAAACCTCATTTACATGAACCACCATGGTTGTGGTACCTTCTGATTCCTGCAGGCTTTTACTCATAATCATGGAAATGGGATAAAAGGTAATTCCCCTCCATATGTAAGGATTTTTACCAAAACCGTCTGTCATCTTAGTAAAGCCGTTTTCCTTTAAGGCTTTCAGGGTTTTTCCGTCATAGGAATGAGCCGGAGCCATAAAAATATCCGTTTCAATTCCATTTTCTTTCAGGATGTCTCTTCCGGCTGCAATCATGGCTTTCTGCTTCGTATAGGAGAATCCTGCAAATTCCGAAAAATGATTTAAAGGAAACATGCCGCCGCATCTTGTACCGTACAGGTGTCTGTATCCATGCATGGCGAGCACCCATCCGTCTTCCTGTAATGCCTTCATCTGCGTCCAGAAGTCCTCTGCTTCCTCATTTTTATGAAGGTGGCTGTCCCTGCAGTCCGGCACAATGCCAAGAAGCGGCTTAATGCCGTACTGATCCAGTATTTTTTTGAAAGCACCAAATTTTTCCCAGTCCATATCGGGTGTAATATCATCCATACGCACTGCAATCTTCATATCGTTTCCTCTTTCACTCTTAAAAGAACTTATGCAAGCACATCTCCCACCATAAGCTCCCTGTCCGCTTCATATTTCTTAATCAAAAGTGAACCGTCCACCGTCCTGACAATCGGATGTCCGTCAAATACATCAATCACTTCTCCGGGGGCATATGCCGAAAAATCAATCATTTCATCAAAAGGCTGTGCTTCCCAGATAATCACCTTGTCCTCGCCTGCATAAGCAAATGCTCCCGGGAAAGGTGCTGCCACACCGCGGATCAGATTGTAGATCTCACGGGTTCTGTTATGAAAATCTATTTTTCCGTCCACTGCCGTTCTCTTACTGTACCAGGAATCAAAATCCTTAGAGTCTGTCTTAACAGAAATATTTCCCTGTTGATACGCTGTCAGGAGTTTCTGAATCAGATTCTTGGAACAGATCATATTTTTATACTGTGCGGTACGGATATCGTCCTGGGGCGTAATGGAAAACATTTCTGTGGCAAATACATTGGGACTGTCTGCTTTTTCAT
Organism: Lachnospiraceae bacterium; assembly: GCA_051888725.1. Taxonomy (GTDB): domain Bacteria; phylum Bacillota; class Clostridia; order Lachnospirales; family Lachnospiraceae; genus Acetatifactor. Next base: position 8,897 of record JBJFCA010000162.1, on the reverse strand, counting down.
CATAGCGAAACAGATTTAAATTAAACCGGGTATCCCCCAGAATAATGGACCAGTTTAACGGTGACCGTCCTCTGCCGAATGGCAGATAACCGGCGTTTCCGTGAAAACCGTAAATCCCATAAGAAAACCGGTCCAGCACCGACTTGGGTATCAGTCTCTGCCAGCCCATGGAAATACCGATTTCAAATGTATTCTCTGCAAAAAAGCGCTGCGTTTTTTCGTCTGTCAGAAAATAGCTGTCTGCTTCATATACGGGAATCCCGTATTGTTCTGTAAGCCCTGACAGTCCTTTATACCCGGACACCTGATTTTTCTTTGTCACCTCAGGACTGATCGTAACCACCAGATCTACCGGGCAGATATTCTCCTGTATGAAACTGACAATATTCTCTGAGGTATCCTTAACCCCAAATACCACTACCCTGTAAGTCATGATGTCCTCCTTGCGCCAACACACCTAATGCGTTCTATATAGGAGAATGACATCATCGATCCATAAGCAGACTATTAATCGCCGTCGGCATTTAGGTGCCGTGTTTTGGCACCTTATGTGCCGTTACGTGCGATTTCTAAGCGCAAGCGTGTCTGCGTTGGATTGATGCAGTCATTCCCTACAGATTTTCCTTGTACCAGTCGATGGCAAGGTTAATGCCCTTGGCAAAGTCATATTCGGGATCGTAACCGAGAAGCTTCCGTGCCTTACTGATATCTGCATTGGAGTCCCTGATATCTCCGGCGCGGTTGGGTCCGAAATTGGGCTCCACTTCCTTACCGAGTGCCTTGCATAAATCATGATAAACGTCAATCAGGTATTCTCTGCCGCCGGCACCGATATTAAATGCCTCGCCGGCAGCTTCGGAAGGTGCCAGGCAGGCCTTTAAGTTGGCTTCAATGACATTGTCAATGTAAGTAAAATCACGGGACTGCTTGCCATCACCGTTAATGGTCGGCACTTCCCCGTTCATAAGCTGCTTGATAAACTTCGGAATCACTGCCGCATACATGCCGTTCGGATCCTGACGTCTGCCAAATACGTTGAAATAACGCATACCATAGGTATCCAGACCGTATAAAACCTTATACAGTCTTCCGTATTCCTCGTCCACCCTTTTCGTCAGGGCGTAGGGAGAAAGGAGATTTCCTTCCTGTCCTTCCTTTTTGGGCAGTACGGGATGATCTCCGTATACGGAAGAGGAGGAAGCATAAACAAATTTCCTGACCCCGTTTTGCCTGGAAGCCTCCATCATATTAAGGGTTCCTCTGATGTTAATTTCCTCATACAAAAGCGGCATCTCGATACTGCGGGGAACACTGCCCCAGGCTGCCTGATTTAACACATAGGAAACCCCTTTGGTGGCTTCCATACAGGTATCCAGATCCCGGATATCACCCTTTATAAAAGTAAATTTCGGATTCTGTGTAAAGGGTTCGATATTCTCATATTTTCCTGTGGAAAGGTTGTCCAGACATCTTACGGTGTAGCCCATGTTAAGAATGGCCTCACAGAGGTTGGAACCGATAAAGCCCGCACCTCCCGTTACTAAAAACACGCTGTCTGCATCGAATTTTAAATTCTGAAATCCCATGATGTTTGCTCCTTTTATAATCTCCAGTAAATGAAATTACCGGATTCATATTCTTTTCTGTCAAAGATTCCTTTAATATCCAGCAGTACCTTCTGCTTATGCTCCGGCTTATAGAAACCGGCAATGTCTTCCTTCTTGAGAGACAAAAACTGCGTATGGGAAACCGCAATAATCACGGCATCCATATCCTTCACCTCCTCCATGGTACGGAAGGTAATACCATAGAGCCGCTTAGCTTCCTCCGCATCTGCTGCAGGATCTACCACAAGCGGTGTAATGCCGTATTCCGCAAGTTCATTATAAATATCGATGACCTTGGTATTTCTGGTATCCGGGCAGTTTTCCTTAAAGGTGAAACCTAAAATGGCCACCTTGGCATTCTTAACCGGTATATCTGCTTTGATCAGATTCTTTACCAGGCTTTCTGCCACATATTTACCCATATCATCATTGATCCGGCGTCCGGAAAGAATAATCTGGGAATGATATCCCAACTGCTCTGCTTTATAGGTCAGATAGTAAGGATCCACGCCGATGCAGTGGCCGCCTACCAGACCGGGATAAAACTTAAGGAAGTTCCACTTGGTACCTGCTGCCTTCAATACCGACTGGGTGTCAATCCCCATTTTATTAAAGATAATGGAAAGCTCGTTCATAAATGCAATATTGATATCTCTCTGGCTGTTTTCAATGACTTTTGCCGCTTCTGCCACCTTAATGGATTCTGCACGGTAAACGCCTGCCTCCACTACCAGCTCATAAACTTTGGCAATTTCATCAAGTGCCTCTTCATCCATACCGGACACGATTTTGGTAATGGTCTCCAGACGGTGTACTTTATCCCCCGGGTTGATTCTTTCGGGAGAGTAACCGATCTTAAAATCCACACCACACTTAAGTCCTGACTCCTTCTCCAGAATCGGTACGCAGATATCCTCTGTTACACCGGGATAAACTGTGGATTCGAATACCACAACGGAACCTTTTGTCAGATTCTGTCCCAGAATTCTGCTGGCACCTTCTACAGGAGTTAAGTCCGGGGTATGGTCAGGATTTACCGGAGTGGGAACTGCCACAATATGAAATTTCGCTTCTCTTAACTTGGAAGGATCCGCCGTAAAATCTACCTTTGTTTCTTTAATCACATCATTTCCCACTTCATTTGTGGGGTCAATTCCATTCTTATAAAGCTCGATCTTCTTTTCGTTTAAGTCAAAGCCTACTACTTTGATCTTGCGTGCAAATGCCACTGCAATCGGCATACCTACGTATCCAAGACCTACTAAAGATAATTTTTCTTCACCGCTTAAAAGCTTTTCATATAAACCCATGTCACTCTTCCCTTCCTGCCTGCGCAGCTTTGTATTTTATTTTACTGATCTGTTCTGATTTAATACGTTTTCTATCTCTTTTATATATACATCAGTTACAAGGTTTCTGTCAAATTCACGCTCCATTTTCCTGTGACCCAGAAGTCCCATTTTTTCCTTGTCTTCATATGGCATCCTGATAAAGCGCAGCATTGCATCAGCGAGGCTTTCTGCACTTCCCGCTGTGCAACCAAGTCCGGTTACACCTTCTTCGAAAGTTTCCCGGCACCCCGGCACCGTCGTTGTAATGACAGGGCGCCCGGTAGCAGCAGCCTCCAGCATGACGTTAGACATCCCTTCATGATAAGAAGGCAATACCACGCAATGTGCATTCTTCATAAATTCATGTACATTCAGCTGTCTTCCGTGATAATGCACCAGACCTTCCTTCTGCGCTTCTTCCACAGCCTGCTTATAATCTTCGTCATATCCGCCTACAATATCCATTTTGACTGCGGGATACAATTTTTTTACCGTTTTCACTGCACTCAGCAGTTCTTCGATACCCTTATCCTTCATAACACGTCCGACAAACAAAAAGTCTATTGCCTCTGTTGGATCCGGATATGCTTCCAAAGTATGTACTGCAAGGTTAACACCCGAGCCCGGCAACAGCCTGTGTTTGCCGCTCACAATCTTTTTTTCTTCAAAAAGGCTCTGGTTCTGGCTGTTTTGGAAGAAAACACATGCGGCTTTTTTCAATCCGATTTTGTACATATGTGTGGTCAGGAATGCAAGCAGTCCGCCATTTTCAATGGTGGTACCAAGCCCTGTCACGTTGACAAGATATGGGGTTTTTGTAATGCGCGAAGCAAATCCGCCATATACATTCGGCTTGATGGTATAAGTAAGCACCACATCGGGTTTTATTTTACGAATCGTTTTTATATATGTTCGTAAAAGACGTAAATCAGCAAACGGATTCATACCCCGTCTGTTAAATTCCGTATTCAGATATTTGCAGCCTGCTTCTTCCAGCTGGCCGATATACTCTCCATCCGGAAGGGAAATGTATACTTCATAATCTTTACACAGTCTTTTCACCAGTTCATACCGAAACTTATACAGGCCTGCATCATTATTTGTAAGAATTAAAACTACCATACCTATCCTCTTCCATTAACTTCTGTACACCGGGAAAAAATCTGTTCTCACTGTCGGATCATTTTCTCTTAGTTTCATCAGCATGTCATATTTTTCATTGTCATATATTCTTTTTCCAATACAAAATGTACAGTCTTCTTTCCTGTTAAACGCTTTTTTAAAAGAATACAGATGATCCTTTGCCGATCCGAGACCTCCACCCAGGTGAAAAGTCTCATATCCGTTTTCTTTTCCGTATTCGGCAGCTTCATACAGCAGGAGATTGGTAGGTGCAAGACTTCTATATTCCGGCAGGGAACCTGACAGATGATAATGCATATGCTTATTGGCAAACAGCATGATCGACATGGCTACTGTTTTTTCATTTAGCATACACCGGAAAAACAATGCATTCCGGTTCAGATCTTCCAGAATACTGTTATAAAAATCACTCTTAAAATAATAGTACGGAGTTGCTGCATCACGATCCATTGTCGCGTTATAAATATTCATAAACTCTGATATATCAGAGGGCTGTCTGCTCCAATACACTTTCAGACCGGATTTCACGGCCTTACGAATCATATTCCGGTTTTTACTTGTACAATTCTCCCATATGTTATCTTTTAAATCCATGCAGACTGTATTACCAAGTGTAATGACCTCATACATGTTTTCCATCTCTTTTGCATTATTCAACACCGGATGAAATCTTACAAATTCACTGACAATACCATTTTCCCGGCAATACTGTGTATAGGCTTCCTTCAGTTCCTCCGTACAGTGACCCTCTGCTAAATATCCACCGTAACCATAGGGTGTAATCAGATCATAAAATGTCTGTTTCGGCAACAGTCCCGTAAAGTGACAGTCATCCGCTATATCTCTTTTCATACTGACGTTTATCGCTCTGCCCTCTTTACCTGTGAAATAAAAAAGGACAGGTTCCCCATCACCATGAAGCATAAATGCTTTTGCATAACTATTCAGATAATATACATCGAAATTGGAAAATGAACGCACTACATCATCCCAGCGTTCCTTTTCTTCAAAGGAAATAATCTCTAAAGACATTGGCTTGCAAACTCCTTTACCACTGCAACGATTCTCTCCATATCCTCTTTTCCGTATCTCTGATCACAAATCAAAGATAATTCCTGATCGTATAAGACATTTTTACATTCTTCCGGCCTGGGCCAATGAATGGGGCAGTAAACCTGATTTTGAATCAACATTCTTCGGAGAGCATCCCGTTTCGTCCGTTCCAATATAACCGGTACAAAAAGAGGCACCTCCATCCGTTCAACAGGAAATGCAAAACGGATTCCTGGTATACCGGATAGCTTTTCATAAAGGTAACCGGCATTCGCCCTGCGCAGCTTCCTTACCTTTTCTACGTCCCATCTGAGGAACTTTTCTCTGGATAACTCATCCATTCCGATATCTTCATAATTGACATCCAGCCAGTGTTCACACTGTTCAAAAAGCTTGCGGAATTCCTCTTTCTTTTCCGGCCTGCCGTCTGTCATATATTCGGATTTTAATTGCATGGCCTGCATTCGCATCCCGGTAAATTCATAGGATGGCTGTTTTTGGATACGCCCGTTTAAGTTTCCGTTGTTTGTGATTACGATGCCGCCGCAGACAAATCCATCCCACTTTCGAACGGAAGCAATATAATAATCGCTCTCACCTGACAATGGATTTTCCGACAACAGACTGTGTGTAATATCTTCCACTACAATGCCTCCGGCATCCCGGAATTTTTGGATTATTTTCCACGGATACGTTGCCCGAAATCCAAAATAATGGCACAGTAACACAATTGCATATGAGGACAGATCAGGTAACACCACATCTTCACTTTGCAGGGAAACTTCATAAAACTCCGGCTGATATCCCGCTTTTTGAAATGGTTCTATCATGGAAGAGCAACAGTAATCCGGAAGCAGTACCCTTTTTCCGTTTACATTTCTTTTCTCTGCATCTTTAATGGCGCACTGTATTGCACTGCGGCCTGAAAAGGAAAATGTAACAGCATATTCCCGGTTGTCAGATATCGACCACAACGTTTTTCCTTCTGTTATAGAATTAAAGTCACTTCCTATTTCACGGCTCATCCAAAATACCTACATCATTCTCAGTTCCAGAAAACGATTCATTTTTTCTTCTTCTTTATAGTCTTCAAATAACTTTACCACATCATATACCGGCTCGTATCCCAATTCTTTTTTGGCATTTTCCACATCCATCAGGAAACCGCCGCCATTTTTATGATTGGGGTGATATTCGATTACAGATGGATTATCTGCCGGTGAAAACACTTTAATGATTGCTTCACACTGCTGCTGCAATGTCACGGGAATACCTGTTCCCACGTTGTAAAATCCGGTTTCCCGGTCAGCCAGTACCGCCTTGCACAGCATCTGCGCACAGTCATATACATGTACCATATCCTTGGCATAGGAAGGATCTCCCCATATTTCGAGAGGTTCACTGTTTTTAGCATGGTTAATCTGCTTGTATAGCGGACGCATCGTCTTTACTCCGTTTGGATAGTAATACTGAAACGGGCTGTACTCATAAATGGTAGGAAAACGGAATATAAACTTTTTCAGTCCATACTCCTGATAATAATGCTCTAAAAGTTCAATAGCGGTATTCTTGGAAATCACATATGCTGCATGATCTCCTTTATAGCTGAACTTAGGCGGCATATCCGGCTTTAAGACAAGCCCCTCTTCTGCATAAAGCGAAATGTCAAATACGGTGGTCGAAAACAATATTCTGTCAACTTTATTCTTTCTGCAGTATTCCAACACATTGTAAGTACCCATTATATTGGTATTCAGGTATTTACCGGCATCATAATCCGACATATAGGAAGGTATCGTTGCTGCAAGCAGAATCACCGCATATACATCCTCCGTGGGCAGCTTGGCAAAATCGGCAGGGTTCAGCATATCCACGCTGTAGTATTTCACGCCAAACTGGTCAAAAACCTTTGTGTCCCTTCTGCCGGTGGCTATCACCTCATATTCATTTCTGTCAAAAAACTCCGATGCGTATTTCGTAACATAGGATCCTACATTTCCTGTCGCCCCAAAAATAATTATTTTCTTCACTGTATGTTCTCCTTTCTCAGTTCATTTAATGCAATAGGCTTTTCTCCTTCGGCATTCTGCTCAACATCATCATGCTTTAAGACTACTGCAACGGTTTTCCACAAAATTTTCAGATCCAGAATAAAAGAAACATGATTTACATATTCCAGGTCATACGCAAACTTTTTTTCCCAGGAAATGGCGTTTCGTCCGTTCGCCTGGGCAAGCCCTGTAAGCCCCGGGCGTACATCATGACGGTGTCTTTCTTCTTCTGTATAATAGGGCAGATAGATAACAGCCAAAGGTCTGGGGCCTACAAAAGACATATCCCCTTTCAGAATGTTAAGCAACTCCGGTAGCTCATCAATGCTGAGCTTACGAAGCATACGCCCAAACCTTCCCATTCTTTCCTCATCACTGGTTACTGCTTCATGTCCTTCTTTTCGGATAAGTTCTAACCTTTGTGCATCGGTCAGTTTATTGCCGTTCCGGTCCGTTGCGTCTTTCATAGAGCGGAATTTATACATGGTAAATATTTTTTCCTTACCCGTCTTTTTATCTATTTGTCCGGGCCGTTTTTGTTTAAATACTACCGGCTTTCCCAGTTTAATTCTTATGAGAACCGCCACAATTGCATATAACCAGCATAACAGAATCATACCCAAAAGGGACAGAATAATATCCAAAAATCTCTTTACATATCGACAATAAATACCGTCTTTTCCCTTCTTCACGCAAACACCTCTCTGATAATCTCTATTACCGCATCCTGTTGGGTATCCGTCATTTTAATATCGGAGGGCAGGCATAAGCCCCTTGCAAAAATGTCCTCATCCACACAGGTTCCGTCCTCTGCCGTGATGAAGTCCTTATTCTTATAAATCGGCTGCATATGCATGGGTTTCCATATGGGCCTGGACTCTATATTATAGGAGGCCAAAACTTCCCGGATTTCATCCGGGCAACTTTTTCCGGATTCTTTTATATAAGTACTGTCATGGTCAGTCCTTACCTGCTTTACCATAGCTTCCCTGTTCACAATCAGACAACTCAGCCAGAAGTTGGGATCCGTATCCGGCAGATAAGGATTCATCTGCACCGGTAACCCCTGAAATCCTTTTTTGTATCTTTCGTAAATTTCCTTTTTACGCGCTTTATGTTCCTCTAAATGCAACATCTGACCTCTGCCGATACCCGCTACAATATTGCTCATCCGATAATTATAACCAAGCTCCGTGTGCTGGTACCAGGGAGCGGCATCTCTTGCCTGTGTGGACCATTTTCTTGCGGTGTCGGCCGCCTTCTCGTCGTCTGTAAGAAGCATGCCGCCGCCGGAAGTGGTAATGATCTTGTTCCCGTTAAAGCTTATCACATTATATGTTCCAAAGCTTCCCGTCTGCCTATCCTTGTAAGTTGCACCGAGAGATTCTGCCGCATCTTCGATCAGAATCGCATGATGCTCCCTGCAGACAGCAAGAATTTCATCCATCCTGGAAGGAGTTCCGTACAGATGTGCCAGTATGACCACCCTTACATCCGGATATTTTGCAAAAGCCCTTTGGAGAGCCTTCGGATCCATGTTCCAGGTATCATATTCTGAATCAATAAATACCTGTTCGCCGTTTTCGTAGGTAACCGGATTCACCGTGGCATCAAATGTCATATCCGTGCAGAACACCTTGTCTCCCGGTTTCACACCTGCAAGCTTAACAGCTAAATGCAGAGCTGCAGTGCCGGCAGAAAGTGCAACGGCA
>JBJFCA010000161.1:0-12741 GCA_051888725.1 Lachnospiraceae bacterium | reverse complement strand
CAAAAACCCCCATGGGAAGTGCAAGCAGAATTGCAACAATCTGAGCGCATACAGCTAAGGTAAGTGACGGTTTTAATCTGTCGGCAATATTGGATACTACAGAATTTCCGTTATAATAAGACACACCCAGATCACCATGTAATGCATTAATCAGCCAGTTAAAATACTGCACAATCAACGGATCATTCAACCCCATGCTTTCTCTGAGTGATTCAATCTGTTCCTGAGTCGCAGTATCCCCTAAAATGATTGATGCAGGATCACCCGAAGCCATGTGTGAAATTAAGAATACCACGATCGATAATACGAATATTGTTATAATTGCTGCGCCAATTCTTTTAAGAATATACTTAAACAACTCAATCACCCTCCATATGCAAACGCCAGCTAACCAGGAAATATCCCGATTAGCTGGCTGCTTTATATTTCCGTTTGTTTACTCTCTTATCTTTACGTCCCAGATACTGATACCATTAAACGGTGCGTATCCTTCTGCCTTTGTTGTTACTGTAACAACAGTATCTGCGGCACTTAACGGAATGTTTACGGCATTCTCGGAAAGGTAACCCTGGCAATCAGACCAGATCTTCTGTGCCTCCTCAACAGATTCTGCAGTTTTCATGGCGGTAAGATATTCTGTCACTTCATCAATGTTGGTAAAACCGGTCCTTGAAGGCGACAGACAGGCAAGGGCGTTTGGAATGGGTACCATACCAAAGTTTGTAATAAAGAAATCATAAGTATCGCACTGGTTGATTCTCTGCAGGAAGGTTGCCCAGTCAACTGCATCCAGCTTAATATTAAGACCAAGCTCTGTCTGTAATCTGTTAGCAATCACGAGTGCTCCATTTACAAATGCATCTGAATTTGTTGCATACAGGAAAGTCACTTCTTCACCGTTATAACCGGAAGCTTCCAGATATTCTTTAGCTTTTTCAATATCTTTTGTGTTGTAATAGGAATCACCGGAACCGTTCAGCCAGGGGGTCTGGATCGGCATCATCCAGTCTGATTGTACCGTTCTGTAATCCTCTGCGGAACACTGGGCTGTTGCAATTTCATCCATATCGAGTGCATACTGTACCGCACGTCTGAAATCTGCATTTCGTCCGATACTGTCATACTCAATATTTTTATTGAAGATGAGGAAATTGTACATTGTCATACCACTTGTAAAGGTCACATCCGTATTTCCCTCAAACTGGTTTAAGGAATCGTAGTTAATGTCTTCCACAATATCATACTCATTTGTCAGTGCTGCATTTACTCTTGTCGCAGAATCGGTTATGAAATAGAAATACGCATCCTTAAAGTTTACAACTGCATCCCCCGCATAGCCGCTTCTTGCATAGCCGGGACCTACATACTCATCAAATTTGGTAAGATGAACATAGGAGTTTTCAACCCATTCTACAAACTTCATGGGACCGGTACCGATATATTCCTGATATCCGCCGGACTCATCGGCTGCTGCCACACATTCCTCTGTTGTAATTGCCGGATACTGGGAAAGGTTGCACATATAGTAAAGGAACATTGCACAGGGTTCGGGAAGTGTAATCTGCACTGTGGAATCATCCACTTTCACGAATTCAGTTCCTTCCGGGATTACTACATTTTTTACAGACCCGCTTGTAACGGCCCAACGGTTTAAGGATGCCACAACATCATCAGCAGTCATGGTATCGCCATTATGGAATTTCACTCCTTCTCTTAAATCAAATGTCCAGACAGTATTATCATCACTGTGCTCCACTTTAGATGCAAGCTGACAGGCAGGTTCAAAATTTTCATCAAAAGCTACAAGTCCTTCATATATATTGATCCATTCATTTCTTGCCGCAACTGATGTTGTAAGTGTAGGATCAAGCATGGGAGCTTCTGTTGCGACTGCAACCGTAATGGTATCCTTATATTTTACATCTGACGAATCATCTGTCACCGCAGCTGCAGCAGATGTAGACGGCTTATCAGATGTCGTTACGGTTTCACTTCCTCCGGAAGAAGAACCGCATGCTGCAAGGGAAAGTACCATTGTTGTTGAAAGTAGTAATGCCAAGATTTTCTTTCTCATAATTTTTACCTCCTTAATAAAATAAAAACAACGGCAGCCGTAGGATCCGGCACCGTTGCCTTTTGTTATCTGCATTATAGCAATGTATCCAGTAAAAAAATTGGAAATATTTGACCTAAGAGTTTACTTTATTTCATATGTCATAGGCGAGAACTGATCAATGGTATAACCCATGCTGTGTGCCTGGGGATATCCCTGTGTAGTCAGGTCAAAAGCTTCCTGAACCTCACATACAAGTTTCTCCATATCCATATTCTTAGGAAGCCCGTCTGAAACAACTTCCTCACCGTTGATAATAGTACGTACCACATTATCACCTGTAGCATTATAAACAATCGTTTTGATGGGATCTTTTACGGGTGTACATTCAAAATTGTGGGTATCTATGAATACAATATCTGCTTTGCAGCCTGCCTCCAGTCTTCCAAGATCCGGTCTGTGAATTGCTTTGGCACCATTTACCGTTACGGCATTGAACACTTCACCGGCATTTGCAGATGTGGGATTTCCTCCCTCGACAATCTTGCAGAATACGGAAGCATATCGCATTTCCATAATAATATCAAGGGGCATTGTATCGGTTCCTATTCCTAAATTGATTCCCAGATCCCTGTACTTTTGAAATGAATCCAGAAACATTCCCCTTCTGCCAAAGCTAAGAGGACAGTGAATTACATTGGTCTTGTCTTTTACAATTGTTCCGAGCTCGTCTCCATATTTCACGGTATTTAATGTATGTCCGCTGGGATAATAGTAATGACCATAATGCACATTCGGACCGTAAATCCCGTGCTCGTGGAGAAAATCTGCCGGGGGCATGCCATATGTTCGTAAAATATACATATATTCATTAATAGACTGTGCAGCATGAATACAACAAAGCAGATCATCATCTTCCCTGAGGTACCTGGCTGCTTCATCCAGAAGCTCCGTCGAACAGGTATCTGCTGCATGCAGGTCAATGGCAATTGTCATTCTGCCGTCATAACTGCCATTGTATCGCTTTCTTAAATCCATGTTTTCTTCCAGGTTCTTAATTCCGGTACCATATGGTTTTTTTGCGTAGGTGGCTCTGAAGCCATTTTCACAGCAAAACCGTGTATCAGAGCACATCTGACCGTAAATGGCCCGAATTCCGCTTTCTCCTAACGGTATAACCGCCTCATCAAGTCCAAATCCCTGCTGAAATACGGTTGTCGTTCCCTTCGAAAGCAGTTCTCCGATAGAAAACCGGTACATGACATCTCCCTTCACTTCTTTTAATGGATTTTTCATTCTGAACAGACCAGACATATAATGATAAGGAGTGCCTGTATCCGGAAGCAGATTTCGTTCCATACAACAACCGCCAAGATGCACGTGCAGATTTATGAATCCCGGGCTTACAATGGCCCTCTTGGCATCAATATAATGCTGTGCTTCCCCATCGTATTTATGCCCTACATAAATAATGGTATCTCCTTTATAGGCAACTTCGCCATCAGGAATGATATAATGTTTATCATTTTCACACCCGATGACGTAGGAAGCATTTTTAATAAGTGTGATTTCATTTTTCATACTCGTCCCCCCTATCGTACCGGAAATGTCATCGCTATACGACTGTCATACGCATCATCAGCCTTCTGGATTCTGTCAAGCACCGCATCCTTATTCGAATGCAGAAGCATTTTATCATCCACCATTGTCTTTCCGTCTATAATAACATGACTTACATTTTTACCTGTAGCAGTAAAAACAAGTGATTTCACGGGATCCCGCATGGGGGAACAGTCATAGTTTTTAATATCCACAATTATGATATCCGCTTTACAGCCTGCACACAGTCTTCCTATATCATCTCTTCCTAATGCTTTTGCGGCATCCACCGTTGCGGCGTTGAAAATAAGTTTTGCAGTGCCCTTTAGAGGATTTACATTTTCTGCATATTTACAGAAGATTGCTGCATACCGCATCTCCAGCATCATATCAAGCGAGGATGAGTCCGTTCCAATCCCCATATTGATTCCAAGATCATGGTATTTTTGAAAGGATTCCATAACAATGCCTCTCCTGCCATATCTCCATGGACAATTCACCACATTAGTATGATCCGAGGCAATTGTAGAAAGTTCATTTTCAAGGATCATAGTATTCATGTGATGTCCCGAGCGCATCACATAATTTACATACTGGACTCTCGGGCCAAAGATTCCACATCTGTGAAGGTATTCTGCCGGCGTGATACCGTATCTGTAAGCAATTTCGATAAATTCATCAACCGTCTGTGCTGCACCGATACTCAGCAGTAGGGAGGAATCCTCCGAAAGCAGCTTTGCTGCTTCAGAAAGCAATTCGGGGGAGCAGGTATCAGAGCTTTTTAATCCCACTGCTATCTGCATTCTCCCGTCAAAACTGTGATCATACTTCTTTTTAAGCTCCATGGTCTTATGTAATATATCTGTTCCGTAACCGGCCGGCAGTCCTTCATAAATCAGTTTCCCGGAATCTTTTTTAGAAATTCTGCTGTCAGATGCCAACGGTGCATAAACAGCTCTGATCCCGCTTGCACCGATCTTTTGAATGACGCCTTCTGACGGCATGCCCTTGGCATATACGCAGGTCACGCCTTTACTGATCAACTCTTCGGCAGAAAACTCCGCAATAGCTTCCTGAATGTCCGCATCCACAGTATCTTCATCAGGCAGGTCATAATAATCATCCATAAAATGGAACGGATTTCCGGTATCTTCAATCGTACTCTTTTCCAGTAAAAGTGCATCTAAGTTAACGTGAAGATCAATCAGTCCGGGAGCTACAATACCTTCCTTCGCATCAATGATCCTGTCTGCACTCTTTTCGTATTTTTTTCCGACATATAGGATGGTGTCATCCTCATATGCAACTTCTCCTCCTTTGTAAATCACATGACTTCCATTTTCGTAGCCGATTACAAAAGATGCATTTTTTATTAATGTGACCAATCCCATAGCGCACCTCCTTTGCAACAATATTACATGTGGTTTCTTAGTTCAAATTAATGAAAACAACGCCGATTACTGTCATCAATATTGCAAGAATCTCGTTTTTCTTAAGCTTTTCATGAAATAAAAAAGCACATACAATTACGGTAACTATAATACTTCCGGCGCTGTTTATAGGGTAAACTGCCGTTGCCGGAACTGTCTTTAGTGCACTGATAATAAAATACGAACTTGCAATATTGGGAACTCCGATAATAATCCCAAATATTACTTCACGAATTCTGTATTTACAATGCTTTTTTCGAAAAATAACCAACGAAAGCAGCAGGGAAAGAAAAAACGAAACCAGTAAAAATAAATTATCATATCCGGTTACTGTATAGGTCTGAATCACCTTGTAATTAATTCCCATGAGACAGGTCATAAAGGCGATCCATAAAAGGACCGTTTTAAAACTCCATTGCAAACCATGCTCAAAATCAACATTGGTCAGAATGATAGCGCCAAACGCCAGAACAATACCGATCCATTGAATCATATAGGGCATCTCCCTAAACAGGAGCACTGAAATGAGCACTGTAAACATATTGCCAATAGAAGAGAACACTGTGGTCATACTGGCACCGCAGTCTGCAATTCCCTTTCTGATGGCAAGAAAATTGTACACCAGCATAACGGCCTGAAAAATACCGAGAACCACACACCAGATAATACTTATCCTGTTTTCCGGGATGCCTATTGTGGAAAAGATGCCGTTTTTGATACATAATACGGATGCAATTGCAATTGTCACAACATAATTGATGACCATGACGCTGTCGCCATCAATATCTTTGTCCTCAATATACTTGTAGACTATTTTGACTATTACACCCATGATCACCGCTAAAAGAAGTGAGATCATTTCACAATTTCTCCCATGGTTTCTTCCAGAATCTGCATTGCCAGATCAATTTCTTTTTCCGTAACAATTGTTGGTGCAATAAACCGCACTACATTATGATCTGTGCCGCAAGTCAAAAGCAGCAGTCCTTTTTCCAAAGCTTTTTCACGAATTGCTGCAGTCAGGGCAGCATCCGGGGATTTATCCTCATGTACAAGCTCCATGGCAAGCATCAGGCCAATCCCTCTTACCTCCCCTATTACTGCAGGGTACTTTTCCTGTAACCTGAAAAGCTTGTCCTTAAAATACGCACCCATTTTTTTACAATTATCAAGAAGTCCGCCCTCCGTCAATTCTTCCAGAACGGCATTCGCTGCTGCACACGCTACCGGGTTTCCACCAAATGTACCGCCATGTGCACCTGCAGGCCATTGCTCCATAATACTCTTCTTGCCGATTACTGCACTTAAGGGAAATCCATTTGCAATTCCTTTGGCAGATGTAAAAATATCAGGCTTAACTCCAAATTGCTCATGTGCAAACAGTGTCCCGGTACGTCCCATACCTGTCTGTACCTCATCAAAGATCAGCATAATTCCATATTTGTCACATATTTCTCTTACATACTGCACAAATTTTTTATCCGGCACAATATAACCGCCTTCTCCCTGAACCGGCTCCATCATAATTGCAGCCACGGTAGACGGATCAATCAGTGTGTGAAACATCCTTTCAAACTGTTCAAAATATTCCCTGGGGCATTCTCCGTTTTCCGATATATATGGAGTTCTGTAAAGATACGGATACTCTGCAAAATAAACACTGGGAAGCAGCCCTTCATAATTTTTCCGATATGCCGAGTTTGAGGAAGTCAGTGAAGTTGTCGCAAGAGTACGCCCATGGAAAGATCCCCTGAACGCAATAATAGCAGGTCTTTTGGTAACATATTTAGCGAGTTTGATAGCTCCTTCATTTGCCTCCGCACCACTATTGCTGAAATATACCATTGTATCCCCACCGGTAAGCTCTACAAGCTTCTCGGCAAGTTTTACATAGGACTCATAATATACAACATTATGTCCCCCGTGTATCAACTGTTCCATCTGTGCTTTGGCCGCAGCAACAACCTTAGGATGATTATGTCCTAAATTGCAGACCGCCACACCACTCGCAAAATCCAGAACCTTTCTGCCATCCTCATCATACAGATAGCATCCCTCTCCCCTGGTAACTCCCATAGTAGTGGTTCTCTTTACTACCGGGGGCATAACCTTCATACATCTTTCATATAAGCTGCTCATTGTTAATTCCTCCTTCTATTTAATATTTTTCCATAACTGATAAATGACTTCTTCGTCAACCGGATAGGGTGTATTGGCAATGCTTCCCTTCTGCATCAGCGTCTGTTTCGTGTATAACCGGATCTCTTCCTCCGTGAGTACAGGAGGCTTTCCTACAACAGCCTTAAAATCTTTGATAAACTCTGCTACCGATTCATATCCCATGCATTTCATGGCATTTCCGATTTTATTATTTGCGACCTCACTGTTCAGTTTCAGATACTCCTCAAATATGAGACCGTTTGCCAATCCGTGGGGAATTCCCTTAAAATAGGTGTAACAGTAACCCATACCGTGAGGGATGGTGACTCCTGCCTGGGATATTACAATTCCTCCGAGTACGGATAACAGAGACATCTCTTTCCTGATTTCTTTATCCAGATCAAATGTTTTCAGCCTTTTTAGAACGCGACCGAAAATCTCTATCCCAAGAAGTGCAAAGCTATCCGTAACAGGTGTACTTCTGTTGGCAAGATAGCCTTCAAATACATGTGTAAAAGCATCAATACAGGTAGAGACCGTATATTTCTCTCCCAGTTCATATGTATACCCGGGGTCAACAAATGCATATGCAGGATATGTATATGCATTTCCAAAACTGACTTTCGTTTTCACATCATTTCGTAAAATAACACTGTATGGCGTCATCTCACTGCCTGTACCGGAAGTGGTCGGTATACCCACAATCGGCAGTGCTTTAGTAAACTGATTGGTAAAAAGCTCCAGTGCATCCATATCCGGATTACCTGCCAGTACAGCAATTGCTTTGGCAGCATCCAGTGGAGAGCCTCCTCCGATTCCAACTACAAATTCTACCCCGGAGCATCTGGCAATATCCGCTGCCTTTCTGACAGTCTCAAGAGAAGGATTGCTTTCTACTTCATCAAACAGCACACTGATGATCCCATGCTTCAGAAATACATTTAGGACATGATCCAGTGCACCTGTTTTTCGTGCAGAATTCTTTCCGGTCACTATCATTGCCTTTTTTCCAAGCTTTGTAAGTACCTCCTCATTTTCCAGAACACAGTTTTCTCCAAAGAAAAGTTTTGTACTCAGTCCGAATGAAAATTTATCCTTTGTCATGCTCACCCTCCTTATCTAAATGCTTTAATGTAACTATAATCATAAAAAGTCAAAAAAAATTGGAATAAATGATACTAAAAAAATCTTCTGACTCTCTCATCAGAAGATTTTTTGACATTTAATTGACATTTAAACAAATTTGACAGCACGTTTTTCATAGCGTTTTGGTGTCATGGATGTGAACTTTTTAAATTCATTGATAAAATGGCTCTGATCATAAAAACCTAACTTTTCATATACATCCTCTATATTATTCTGATTAATATAATCAATGGATTTCTGCAGCCTGATAATATTGGAATACTTTTTTATGGAAAATCCAATTTCCTTTTTAAACAAACGCTCTGTATAGCAATGACTGTAACCCATTTTCTCAATAAGTTCGCTGATGTTGAGTGCGCCCCTGCCCTCATTTACTCTGTCAATCACATACTGTATCATCTCAATTTCTTCGGTTTGCCGCTGTTCTTTAAACTGTTGACACACATAATCTACTTTTTCTTCAAATTGAACATGATCCATTTTTTTAATACCGCTCTTGAGATTCTGGATATCCAATTCTTCATATATAGTATACCGTTTTCCCACATATTCGTTTGCATTGACAATATTACTGAGCCTGCCGGGGTTAAACTTAACTCCAAAGCAATAATCATAATTGCTGAGTTCTGAAATCTGGCCCTTCTCAAAGCTCCCGCAAAGCTGATACCAGGCCTTCCCGTCTTTTTTTACATACTGAAGATCTATGCATCCGTCAGGAATTGCCAGTATTTCAATATTTTGAGAATTCTTTATCTCGTATACCTTATTAATGATTGACTGTTTTACATTTGCTTCCTTATATTCTACGCCGTCTGTAATATAAAAAGTCTTATAATTCATATGCTCATCTCCTTGTATTTCGCAGTCGGCTGTTACACAAACAGGCAAAAGACGGGTAATGTAAAAATGGAAATGATCGTACTTACAAAAACACATTTTGATGCAAGAAGCGAATCTCCATTGTATTTTTCTGCTAAAATGGCTGTAAGACTTGCTGCGGGCATACCGGCAAGAAGAACAGTTACGCCTGTAAGAATGGCATCTATATGCAGCAGCTTCATAACAAGCAGTGTCACACCCGGGATCAGTATCAGTCTGATGAACGAATAGAAGAACACATCTGCCTCAAATATTGTCTTGAAGTTAACTTCAGCCAGAATAGAACCAATGACAATCATAGACAATGCCGTTACACAGTTACTGAGACTGCCTACTGTTTTGTCCACAAATACCGGTAAATTAATTCCTGTTACCATCCTTAGAATTCCAAGTTCAACTGCTATGATACACGGATGTGTAAGAAGCTGTTTTAGCAGATGTTTTCTGTCCGTTTTGGTAAAAACGGACAGACCGAAGGACCACATAAATATTCTCATGGGAATCAGCGCTATGGATCCATATAAAAGTCCCTCATTTCCGTATACTCCCTGAATAATGGGGTTCCCCATAAATCCACAATTTGAACAAAGTGTTCCATACTGAAAGACCTTCTTTTTCTCAGGGGGCTTTTTATTGTATAATACCCTGCTCAATAACAGGCAAAATGCCTGGTTCACCAGCATTGCCACTATGATTATGAAGCCTTTTACAATAAAACCCTCCGCAAAATCTACATGGAATGCGTTAAAGATATTGCAGGGTAAAATGAAATAAATGAACAAATCTGTTAACGCACTTCTTACACTTTTCCTGATAATTCCCTTTTTTGCTGCCAGATAGCCAAGTGCGATCAAAAGAAAAAGCTGTAATTGCAGATTAAGCATTACCTTAAATTCTTCCATAATCCTCACTCCTCAACCGAAAGCCGCTTTAGGGTTTCATATAAAACACAGGCTCCTTTATATAGCTGTTCCGGTGCAGAATATTCTTCAGGGCAATGGCTCTTTCCATTTCTGCACGGTATAAAAATCATTGCCGCAGGGGCAATGGTTGCCATAAGCATGGCATCATGCCCGGCCCCACTATTGATATCCATATAGGAATATCCAAGCCTGTCTGCTTCCTGCCTGATTATTGTTCTGATTCTCTCATCAAAGATAACCGGATTTACCTTTTTAAGCTCCTCGATCGTAACTTTACAGTCATGATTTCTTGCTGCCTTTGTGACAATCTCCTTCAGTTTTCCGGTTGTGCTGTCAAGCTTCCCGGAATCCGTTGACCTGTTATCTATCATAAAAGAGGCTGTCTTGGCGATCACATTTCTGACATTTGGATATAATTCCAGTTTTCCTACGGTGGCAACATTTTCCGGTGTTAATCCGGAAACATATTCCCGGATTCCTACAATTGCTTCTGCAGCAGCAACACAGGCATCTTTTCTCATATTCATTGGAGTTCCGCCTGCATGATCTGCACTGCCTTCCATCTTCACTTTCAAATGCCTATTTCCGGCTACTGCATATACAATTCCTATATCTTTTCTCTTCTCTTCCAGTTGTATACTTTGTTCAATATGCAATTCCAAAAAAGCTTTTATGGAACCTTCCTTCCGTTTGGCAGATTCGAACTTCTCCGGGTCAAACCCACAGCTTCTCATGGCTTCTGCCATTGTGATACCATCTTTGTCTTTCCGTTGATAGAGAACTTCCCTGCCATCAATTCCCACCATTGCTTTTGATCCAAACAAACCTACACCAAACCGGATTCCTTCCTCTTCTGTCATGGCAACCACTTCAATCGGGTAATCATTTACAAAACCTTCCTCTCTGATTGCCCTTACTGCCTCAAGTGCGGTTGCAATACCGGCAACACCGTCATATTTTCCGCCATGCCCGACAGAATCAAAATGGGAGCCAAGCATTATTACCGGCAGACCTCTGTTTTTTCCTTCCAGTCTGCCGACAATAGTACCGGCTCCGTCTTCGGATACTTGTAAACCTATTTGCATCATTATGTTTTTTATATAAGCTCTCGCACCCATGTCCTCCTTCGTAAAGGAGAACCGGGTGACGCCATCTGTCGAACTCGTAAACCTGCTTATTTCTTCGATAAAATTTGTAATTCTTTCTTTCGTTACCATGGCTGCATCTGCCTTAGAGACTTTCCGTAAATTCTTTCAGTCTCTTCATTCCTTCTTCTATTCTGTCAGTAGCTGTAGCATACGAAATGCGGACATAGTCCTTATAATCAGCTCCAAATGTCTCGCCGGGAATCAGCGCAACACCTTTTTCTTCAAGGATTCTCGTGGCAAATTCTTCTCCGCTTATCCCTGTCCCCGATACATCTATCAGCAGATAAAACGCTCCTTCCGGCTTAATACAGCTAAGCTTCGGAATCTTCTGCATCCATTTCATGACAATGTTTCTTCTCTCCTCAAAGGTCTTTACCATGTAATCCACTTCTTTTAATGTCTCAGGCAGATTCATGGAGTGCACAAGACCTTCCTGTATAAAAGTAGGGGCACAGGTTGTCGAATACTGATGTACCTTCAGAACAGGTACCAAAAGCCTTTCATCAAGAGCTAAATATCCCAGTCTCCAACCGGTCATGGCGTATGTTTTGGAAAATCCATTCATCATAATGGTTCGCTCTTTCATACCCGGAAGACTTGCTATAGAGATGGCCTTTTTCCCATCGTAAACAAGATTGTTATACATTTCATCTGTAAAAATCAGTAAATTATGCTTAATGATAATATCGGCAAGCCTCTCAAGGGTTTCTCTGTCGCAGACAACTCCTGAAGGATTTCCCGGATCGTTTAAGATAACGAGTTTTGTCTTTTCCGTTATTTTAGACTCCAATTCTTCAAAATCTATCCGATATCCGTTTTCCTTACGAAGCGGAACTTCAATGGGTACTGCCCCGACAATTCTCGCAACATTTGCATAATTCATAAACGCAGGTGTAAAGATGATCACCTCATCACCTTCATCCAGGACACCAAGAAGTGCATTGTTAATCGCCTCGGCACCGCTGCTCGTTAAAATAATCTCTGTTTCCGGATCATAGGAAATTCCTGTTTCCCGCTCAATTTTTTTGACAATTTCCTTTCTTAACGTAAGAAGACCACGATTATAGTTATAATGTGTAAAATTGTTTTCTATCGCTTTGATGGTTTCTCGTTTAATAGACTCCGGGGTATTAAAGTCCGGTTCTCCCAATGTAAAGAACACGATATCTCTCCCCATCGCTGCCAAATCCTTACTATGCTCAGAAATAATTCGTATTCTTGAAAACACTACATTCTCTATATTTTTTGCACCCTGAAATATATCTCTTTTTGCCATGTTCTTATGACCTCCTGTTTGTAAAACAGACTATCACAATCAATTTCCAAAGAAAAATACAAAAAATATTGCAATATATATTTTTTTTATATATATTTGTTTGTTAAGAAAAGGCTTTAAATCGTAG
>JBJFCA010000160.1:1448-2748 GCA_051888725.1 Lachnospiraceae bacterium | reverse complement strand
TTAATGTGCCGGGTCAGCACCTCTTCTTTGCAACAGGACCGTACTTTCAACATGTCCCGTCCACGGGAACATGTCCACCGGCACGCACCGGCTCATGCTGTATCCGTGCTTCTTTAAATAAAGCAAATCTCTTGCAAGCGTCTCCGGATTACAGGAAACATACACGACCCTTTTAGGGGAAAGGCGTACCAGAGAACCTAAAAAAGCCTCATCACTGCCGCTGCGGGGCGGATCCATAAAGACCACATCCACCGCTTTCTTTTCTTCTGCCATCTGCACCATGAATCTGCCGGCATCCTGTTCATAAAAGGTAATGTTTTTGGCTCCGTTGCGCTTTGCATTGAGCCTTGCATCTGCAACGGCGGCCTTGTTCAGTTCCACGCCGATTACCTGTTTTGCCCGGTCGGAAGCAATCAGACCAATGGTGCCGGTGCCACAGTAAGCATCCAGTACAGTCTCTTTACCGGTCAGTCCCGCAAACTCTATGGCTTTTCCGTACAAAACTTCCGTCTGAACCGGATTGACCTGGTAAAAGGAGCGGGGAGAAATGCGGAAAGTCTTCCCACACAACTTGTCTTCTATATAACCCTTTCCGTACAGCACATGCTCTTTTTCGCCGAGTACCATACTGGTGCCACGGGCATTGACATTTAAGACGATGGAGGTGATTTCCGGATGTGCCTTTAAGAGTGCCTTTACAAAATTGTTCTTGGATGGCAGAATTGGGGATGCCAGCACCAGAATCACCAAAATCTCACCGGTATTTTTTCCGTAACGAATCAGCACATGCCGGAAAAGTCCATATCCGGTGTCCTCGTTGTAGGGTCTGATTTTAAATGATTTAAGCAGTTTTCGAATAGTAAGGATAATACGGTCTGCCTCTTCATTCTCCAAAAGGCAGCTGTCCACCTGCACGATTCTGTGTGTCTTTTCTTCATACGTCCCGGAGATAATATTATGTCTCCTGTCTTCCCCAAAGACAGCATGCACCTTACATCTGTAATGATATGGGTCTGCCATACCGATAATCGGCTCTGGTTTCCCGAACCTGCCGCAAAGCTCCTTCACCTGCTTTTCTTTCTTTTTTAATTGTTCCTCATAGGAAATATCTAAAAAGCGGCATCCGCCGCATTTTTTGTATACCTCACACTTCTTTCCCAAATTCTCCATATACCCTGCTCCTTATACAGTCCGATCTATTCTCACATCTCACTGTCCTATTCTTCCGGCTCACTACGGCCAGGTAAAAGCCCTCTGCCCTCTTCCTCACCGAAGCCAGTCAAAAGCCCTCTGCCCTCTT
>JBJFCA010000160.1:0-1348 GCA_051888725.1 Lachnospiraceae bacterium | reverse complement strand
CTCTTCCTCACCGCAGCCAGTCAAAAGCCCTCTGCCCTCTTCCTCACCGAAGCCAGTCAAAAGCCCTCTGCCCTCTTCCTCACCGCAGCCAGTCAAAAGCCCTCTGCCCTCTTCCTCACCGAAGCCATATTGCTTTACCTGCTCCACCATATGTCCGATATTGCCTTCTCCTGCGAACTTCTCCTGATCAAAGAAGTCCTCTTCTGAGAGCATAAGAAAACAAAGCGGATGCTCTTCTTCTTTTAACAAGACATCCTCTCTTAAGGTTCCGACATAAACTTCCACATAACAGTCCTGGTTATAATACGTAAAATCCATCATATGGGTCAGGGTAATCTGTGTCCGGTCAATGCCTGTCTCTTCATACAGTTCCCTGTACGCTGCATCGAAATGCTTTTCTCCCGGTTCAATTTTTCCGCCCACCAGATTATATTTTCCATAATACGGATCCCTGGTTCTTTTACAAAATAAAAGCTTGTCCCCGTCTTTGTGGTAAACCATGATACAATTATATCCCTGCAAGGTCGTTTCTCCTTTGCTGATTGATTGCTGACTATAGTTTTATTATGCCACAGTGTATGTTTTCCTGCAAGAAAGGCTTGGAGGAATCACCCCAGCGCTACATCCAGTATCATCATGACACTGAAACCCAAGGCAAAAAAGACTGTACCGATATTGGAATGATGCCCTTCCGACATTTCAGGAATCAGTTCTTCCACCACCACATAAATCATGGCTCCGGCAGCAAAGCTTAACAGATACGGCAGTACCGGTATCACAATGCCTGCTGCAAGAATGGTAAGGAGTGCACCGACGGGTTCCACGATTCCGGAAACCACCCCGTTTAAAAAAGCTTTTCCCTTGCTCATACCCTCTGCCTTCAGCGGCATGGAGATAATTGCTCCTTCCGGGAAATTCTGAATTGCAATACCAAGGGCAAGTGCCAAAGCTCCCATTGCCGTGATGCTTTCATTACCTGCAAGAAATCCTGCAAATACCACGCCTACTGCCATTCCTTCCGGGATATTATGCAGTGTAACAGCCAAAACGAGCATTGTGGTCTTCTGCAGCTTACTTTTCGGACCTTCCGCTTCATTACTTCCCATATGTAAATGTGGAATCACATGATCCAGCACAAGCAGAAACAATATACCCAGCCAGAAGCCTGTCACAGCAGGAACAAACGACCATTTGCCTAAGCTTTCTGCCTGCTCAAGAGACGGAATCAACAGGCTCCAGACGGATGCCGCCACCATAACGCCTGCTGCAAATCCTGTCAGAATTTTCTGCAGAATATCTCCCATGGATTTCTTCATAAAAAATACACACGCCGCTCCGAGACTTGTTC
>JBJFCA010000159.1:0-2759 GCA_051888725.1 Lachnospiraceae bacterium | reverse complement strand
AATGGGCAAAAGGTCATAAAAGTATTCTGTCATGAAGAAAAAGGCAAAGAAGAACTTCAAAAAAAGAATAAAGCCTGGGAAGCCAGTGCTGCCAGTGCAAACGGCTATGCCAACTCTATGATGCCCATGATGAATGCACTGGGCTATGTACAATATGTCATCATCGCCATCCTCGGCGCCTATATGGCCATCACGGGAATCACCAATATCGGCCTTACCGGAAAAGGCACACTCACACTGGGAATGATTGCCTCCTTCCTAACGCTTTCCAGAAATTTTACAAACCCGGTTTCACAGATCTCCAATCAGTTTAACTCTATTGTGACTGCTCTTGCCGGTGCCTCCCGTATCTTTGCCTTTATGGATGAAGAACCGGAAACAGACAACGGTTATGTCACACTGATCAATGCCCGGGAAGAAAACGGCAGTATCTTAGAAACTGACCACGTCACCGGCATGTGGGCCTGGAAGCACCCTCATAAGGACGGAAGTGTTTCCTACACAAAGCTTACGGGACAGGTCGAACTTGACGGCGTTGACTTTGGCTATGTCCCGGAAAAACAGGTTCTCTATGATGTTACCCTGTGTGCCGAGCCGGGACAGAAAATTGCCTTTGTCGGCGCTACCGGTGCCGGAAAAACAACGATCACCAATCTGATCAACCGTTTTTATGATATTGCCGACGGCAAAATCCGTTACGACGGCATCAATATCAATAAGATCAGGAAAACAGATCTTCGCAGATCACTTGGCGTGGTGCTGCAGGATGTCTATCTGTTCACGGGAACCGTTATGGAAAACCTGCGTTACGGAAATCCCAATGCCACAGATGAGGATTGTATCAAGGCTGCAAAGCTTGCCAATGCAGACGCCTTTATCCGCATGCTGCCCCAAGGGTACCGGACCGTACTGAAGGGCGACGGCAGCGGGCTTTCCCAGGGGCAGCGGCAGCTCATCTCCATTGCACGTGCTGCGGTATCCGACCCTCCCGTTATGATCCTGGATGAAGCGACCTCTTCCATTGACACCCGTACCGAAGCATTGGTACAGGACGGTATGGATAAGCTCATGAAAGGCCGTACGGTATTCGTGATTGCCCACAGACTTTCCACCGTTCAGAATGCCGACATGATCATGGTACTTGACCACGGACGAATCATAGAGCGCGGCAATCATGAAAATCTGATTGCACGGAAAGGAACCTATTACCGTCTTTACACCGGTGCTTTTGAATTGGAGTAAGCCCGGGAACCCTCACAAAAATTATTTTGAATTTTCATGCGGAAAAGAGTATACTGTGGGTATACTCTTACAAAAGATATTCGGGAAAGGACCGTTCGCATGAATGTAAAAATTGTGGCAGACTCCACCTGTGATTTGTCTGCTGAATTAATTAAAAAATATGATATTACCATTATTCCCCTATGTATTGTCATGGGAGACAAAAGCTACTTTGACGGCATAGAAACGACGCCGGATGAAATTTACAAATGGGCGGATGCCAATAAAACCACACCTAAGACTGCTGCCGTCACCATTGAAAATGCGGCTTCCATCTTAAAGCCCTTTATGGACGAAGGTAGGGAGATTATCTTCTTTGGTATCTCCGAAAAGATGAGTACCACCTGCAATGTGATCCGTCTGATCGGCGAAGATGCAGGCTATGATAAACTGCATGTCATTGACTCCGAAAGTCTTTCCACCGGCATCGGTCTGCAGGTGCTTTACGCTGCCAGCCTTTCCATGGCGGGAGAAGACGCATCCTCCATCGTTGCCAAAGTAGAACAGCGAAGAGCAAACGTCAGCGCCAGCTTTGTGGTGGATACCTTAACTTATCTTGCCAGAGGCGGCCGGTGCAATTCCGTCACCGCACTGTTAGCCAACACCCTGAAACTGAAGCCCGAGATCATTGTCACAGACGGTGCCATGGTGGTTGCAAAAAAATACCGCGGCTCCATGCAGTCTGTTCTTCTTAAATATGTAAAAGACCAGGAGGAAACTCTGCTTAAAGCCGATAAAACCTGCGTTTTTATCACCCACTCCGGTTGCAGCGAAGACATTATCACAGAAGTTAAGGATTACTTAGCCGGTCTCTCCCATTTTGACAACATCTACGTGACCCGTGCAGGCGGCGTCATCAGCAGTCACTGCGGTCCCGGCACATTGGGTGTTCTGTATTATCAGGACGGAGAATAACAATTTTTCATACCATTTTTCTTTTTCACAGTTTAAGTATGAGTCTCTACTGCCCGATGCGCATACTATTCCTTCTTTTCCTTGTTTTAGTATGACGCTTCGGGCTTATTCTCTCATACCATCTCCTCTTTTCCTTGTTTTAGTATGATTTTGGGCTCCCTGAGGTGCATACTATTCTTTCTTTTCCCTCGTTTTAGTATGATTTTGGGCTCCCTGAGGTGCATACCTTTTCCCTTTTTCCCTTGATTTAGTATGACGCTTCGGGCTTATTCTCTCATACCATCTCCCTTGTCCCCTTGTTTTAGTATGACGCTTCGGGCTTATTCTCTCATACCATCTCCCTTGTCCCCTTGTTTTAGTATGATTTTGGGCTTCCTGAGGTGCATACCTTTTCCCCTTTTCCCTTGATTTAGTATGACTCTTCGCCTTATTCTCTCATACCATCTCCCTTTTCCCCTCGTTTTAGTATGATTTTGGGCTTCCTGAGGTGCATACTATTCTTTCTTTTCCCTCGTTTTAGTATGATTTTGGGCTTCCTGAGGTGCATACTATTCTTTCTTTTC
>JBJFCA010000158.1:0-2782 GCA_051888725.1 Lachnospiraceae bacterium | reverse complement strand
CAGGCTTTTGCGGGGAACATGCGGAGGGCAGTATGGGAATGCTTTTCATATTCCCCCAATACAGAAAAATGGGATATGCTTCGCAAATTGAGAGTTTCCTTATTAATGCCACCATACAGAAGGGATATACGCCCTATTGCCAGATTTTTTCCGATAATGAAGCGTCCATTATGCTGCAGAAAAAGCTGTGTCTGTATCCTGCAAAAGGAAATATCCGGTGGTTTGTAAGAAAATAGCTTGCAAAATACGAAACAATATGATAAAGTATGAATGTTGTGAAAATAGATGGTCCTCTGTTACGAAAGGTATTAAGAACATCCAGTAGAAAAGGAGTAAACATATGAACGAAATCATTAAGAGCATCGAAACCGAACAGTTAAAGGAAACCGTAGACCAGTTCAACGTTGGTGATACCGTAAAAGTTTATGGTAAAATCAAGGAAGGTAACCGCGAAAGAATCCAGATTTTTGAAGGAACTGTTGTAAAGAGACAGGGCGGAAGCAACCGTGAGACATTTACCGTAAGAAAGACTTCCAACGGCATCGGCGTAGAGAAGACCTGGCCGTTACATTCTCCCAACGTAGAGAAGATCGAAGTAGTGAGAAAAGGTAAAGTAAGACGTGCTAAACTGAACTACTTAAAGGGCCGTGTTGGTAAGAAGGCTAAGGTAAAAGAGATCGTAAAATAGATTTCGGTAAAGAGAACCTTTGACAGGTTCTCTTTTTTTCTGCCATGTTCTTATCTTGCCTTAGTTGTTTTCAGGTAGTATAATGAAATACGATAAGCAGGATGGAATGGATGAATCGATGAGAAGAAATAAGGGACTAAGCTTTTACAGAAGAAAAAAGAAAATAAGTGCCTCTACATTAAGGGAAATTTTTGTATATATTTTCGGAATCTGTCTGGCAGTTTTCCTTGCTTTTATTCTGGTTTATTCCGTGGGCATGTCCATCAGTGTGATCGGTGAGTCCATGGAACCGGAATTACACAATGGGCAGAAAGTGCTGGTAAACCGCTATGCTTATCTTTTGACATCCCCGAAAGCAGGAGATATCATTGCATTCCTGCCAAACGGAAACAAAAGCTCCCATTATTACATCAAGCGGGTAGTAGCTGTTGCGGGAGATACCGTGGAGATCAAAGACGGAAGACTCTATGTCAATGGAAATAAAGTAACAGAAGAGTACGATAAAATGGCGGAAGCGGGTATTGCGGAGAATCCGCTGACACTTGCCTCCGGTGAATATTTCGTATTGGGCGACAACAGAAATGCTTCTGAGGACAGCCGCTCGGCAAATATCGGTCCCGTGAAGAGTAAGGATATCATAGGAAAGGTATGGTTTAAGAGATGAATTATCAATGGTACCCCGGTCATATGACGAAAGCAAAACGTATGATGCAGGAAGATATCAAACTGATTGATCTGATTATAGAACTTACGGATGCAAGGATTCCGCTTTCCGGCAGAAATCCGGATATTGATGAACTGGGTAAAAATAAATTCCGTCTGATCCTGCTTAATAAAGCGGATCTTGCGGACCCTGTCTGTAACAAAAGCTGGACAATGTATTTTAAGGAAAAGGGTTATGCCGTGCTGGAAATCAATGCCAAGACCGGTGCGGGCATGAAGTCCATTCAGGATACGATTTTACAGGTGTGCCATGAAAAAATAGAAAGAGATAAAAAAAGAGGTATCCTGAACAGACCGATTCGTGCCATGGTGGTCGGAATTCCCAATGTGGGAAAATCTACCTTTATTAACAGCTTCGCCAGGAAAGCCTGTACCAAAACCGGCAATAAACCGGGTGTGACAAAAGGAAAACAGTGGATCAGGATAAATTCCTCTCTGGAACTGTTGGATACTCCCGGTATTTTATGGCCCAAGTTTGAAGATCAGACCGTAGGCATGAAGCTTGCTTTTATCGGTTCCATCAACGATGAAATACTGAATAAACAGGAGATGGCACTGGATCTGATTACGTATTTGAAAACGGCCTATCCGGATGTTATAAAGGAGCGATACGGCATTTCCTATTCTGCAGATGCGGATGAAAAGCAGGCAGCTGTTATGTGTCTTGCGGAAATTGCCAGAGTCAGAAAATGCTTTGATAAAGGTGAAAGCTTAAACTATGAAAAGGCAGCCGGTCTTTTCATCGACGATTTCAGGAGCGGACGTCTTGGCAGAATTACGCTGGAAAAGCCTGTAACGGACTAATGGGCAGAGAAGCGGAAGGATATGGATGGAAATGAAAAATAAATTTTTAAAAGAATTACTGAGTACGGGATTATATATTCTGGGTGTTTTACTGATTACTTATTTTATTGTTACATTTGTGGGGCAGAGGACCATCGTGAAAGGTGCATCCATGGAGCCTACCCTGCAGGGAACGGATGATTACGATAAAGATAAAGTAGGAGATAATCTGATCGTGGATAAGCTGTCTTACCGTTTCCATGATCCGGAACGCTTTGATATTATTGTTTTTCCTTATAAATACGCAGTGGGAAAAGAATACTACATAAAGCGTATTATCGGTCTTCCCGGTGAGACCATCCAGATTGATGCGGAAGGGAATATTTATATTAATGGGGAAGTGCTTCAGGAGGGATATGGTAAGGAAGTGATTTTAAATCCCGGTTCAGCAGCAGAACCCATTACCCTTGGAGAAGATGAGTACTTTGTAATGGGGGACAATCGAAACAACAGTGCGGACAGCAGGGATCCGAGGGTGGGAACCATACACAGAAGCGAAATTGTAGGCAAGGCATGGCTTCGCATCTG
>JBJFCA010000157.1:0-13295 GCA_051888725.1 Lachnospiraceae bacterium | reverse complement strand
CCAGTTTTGACTGTTCCGGTTTTGTGAGCTGGGTGATCAATAACTGTGGAAATGGATGGAACGTGGGCAGACAGACTGCAGACGGTCTGCGGGGATGCTGTTCCTATGTTTCACCGTCAGAGGCGAAACCGGGAGATCTGATTTTCTTCCAGGGCACCTATAATACGCCGGGAGCCAGCCATGTGGGAATTTACGTGGGTAACAATATGATGATCCATTGCGGAAATCCAATCCAGTATACAAGTATTTCTTCTTCGTACTGGCAACAGCATTTCATGGCATTTGGAAGGATTCATTAGAAATGGAGGCAGGAATATTGAGCAGGAAATTAAACAGGGTTCTAGATGAAATCCAGAAAACCGAGGAAAAGATTGCCGTATGGCAGGAGCATTTAAAAGAATTGAATTTGCTTCGGGAACAGTTGGAGAATCAGGAAATTATTAAATCCATTCGTTCCATGAAGCTCGACAGCCGCAGGATGCTGGAGATTTTAAGCGGAATCCAGAATGGAAGCGTGTCCTTCCAGTATGCCGGGGAGGATACTCCCGGCACTGCGGCAGAAATCAACAGGGAAGAAGAACTGCCGGATATGGCAGGACATATAGAGGTGCCGTATGACAGGGCACCGGAAAGTGAGGATAGGAACGATGAAGAAAATTAAAAAGTGGCTTGCGCTGCTTATGGTGACAGTTGGGATTTTATCTACCGGAACCATGACGGCATTTGCCTATGTGGACGAATCTGCCCAGACAGAGGCAGTACCAGAGACAGAAGCACCCGTGGTCGAGGAGACGCAGCCCCAGACGGAAGCAACCCCGTTTTCTGTGCCGGGAAACGGGCAGCTTGTAGATGATAAAACGGACGATGATACGAAGCAGTTTCTGACTATCCAGACAAAGAATGGAAATACATTTTTTCTTGTATTAGACCGTTCCAGCAATACAGAAAATGTATATATGCTGTCCATGATTGATGAGAATGATCTGGCAGAGTTCATTGGAGAGACAGAAACAGAAGCGGAGACAGAGACACCGCAGGTAGTCATTCCTGAGACAGAAACATTACCTGCACAGACAGAACCAGAGACGGAGGCAGAGCCGCAGAAAGAAAACAGTGGTATGAACACAGGTGCCCTTCTCGCAGTTTTCCTTTTACTTGCCGGAGGTATTGGCGCAGGCTATTACTTCAAAGTTGTAAAACCGAAGAAAGAGGAAGAAGAAGCGGAAGGAGAAAATCTGGAATTTTATGATGGCGGTGCGTACATCAATGAGGATCAGGAATCAGATTCAGACAAGGATGAAGAGGAATAAAGCCTGTGAAATGGCTGGAGTAGACAGTTTATAAGGGAAAGGCAGTCGGTACATTCCGGCTGTCTTTTTCCATATCAGGAAGAAAGGAGAACAGGATGTATTTGGTATTAGGAGAAAAACCCAGTGTGGCACAAGCACTGGCAAAGGTTTTGGGTGCAAGGAAGAGGAAGAACGGGTATCTGGAAGGAAACGGATGGATCGTAAGCTGGTGCCTTGGGCATTTGGCAGAATATGTTCCACCGGAGGCTTATGATGAAAAATATGAGAAGTGGGAATTTTCAGACCTTCCTATCCTGCCGGAACAGTGGAAACTTGCGGTTGCAAAGGGCAAAAGAGACCAGTTTAACGTGCTGAAAATGCTCCTGAACCGCAGTGATGTGGAGTATGTAGTCAATGGGTGTGATGCCGGGCGTGAAGGAGAGATGATTTTTAAGCGGGTATATGATTTATCTGGCAGTAAGCTCCCAGTAAAACGTTTATGGATCAGTTCTATGGAGGACAGCGCTATACAGGAAGGTTTTGAACATTTAGAGGATGGAAGGGCATATGAAAATCTTTGTAAAGCTGCGGTCTGCAGGGCAAAAGCGGATTGGCTGATCGGGATGAATGCTACCAGAGCCTTTACCACGAAATATTATAAGCGTCTGGTGGTGGGGCGTGTGCAGACACCAACACTTGCCATGCTGGTAGAGCGTCAGAAAAAGATTGACGAATTTGTCAAAGAATCCTTTTATAAGGTGACACTGGAAGGCAATGGGCTTTTAGTGGTATCGGGGAGTATTGCTTCGGAAGCAGAAGCTGACGCACTGGCAGAAAAATGTCAGGGGAAAACAGCGATAGTGACAAAGGTGGAAAAGAAAAGAAAGAAGGCATCTCCACCGAAGCTGTATGATTTAACCACTCTGCAGAGGGAAGCAAACCGATTTTTCGGATATACGGCACAGGAGACTTTAAATGAACTGCAGGAATTGTATGAAGATAAGCTGGTGACCTATCCGAGAACTGACAGCCAGTATATCACATCGGACATGGAACAGACTGTATGGGAGCTTTTGGATGAACTGCCGGAGATGCTGCCTTTTTTGGATGAGGATTCGATAGGAAGGGATGTAGAAAGGATCATTGACAATGACCGGGTTTCTGACCACCATGCACTTCTTCCGACAAAGGAGATTATAAAACAGGGATTTGGAAATCTTTCCGTAAAGCAGCAGAATATTTTTCGCCTGATTGGCCAGCGTCTGGCACAGGCAGTGTCACCGGACTGCATTTATGAGGAAACGGAAGTTACGATGGAATGTGAAGGTCAGAAATTTTCTGCGAAAGGAAAAGTGACCATCCAGCATGGTTTCAAGAAATGTGCCAGTGCTTTCCAAAAATCCATTCAAAAGTCTGCTGGATTGGAAAAAGAGGAAAATACAGAAGGAATTGTCATACCTAAAGGCCTGACGGAGGGAATGGAGATTACACCTGTCAGGGTAAAAAAGAGCAGGCACTTCACATCACCTCCAAAGCCTTATAGTGAGGATACGCTTCTGTCTGCCATGGAGACAGCCGGAAACAAAGAATTTGATGCGGATACGGAGAAAAAAGGACTGGGAACGCCTGCAACAAGGGCAAGTATTATTGAAAAACTGGTATCTTCCGGATACGCTGCCCGAAAAGGAAAACAGATCTTGCCAACTGGGGATGGTGTTGACCTGGTAGGGGTATTACCGGAGTATTTAAAATCTGCAGCTATGACTGCGGAATGGGAAAATAAACTGCTTCTGATAGAGAAAGGAGAGCTTGACAGCCATGCATTTATGCAGGGAATTGTAGAGCTGATACAACAGATGCTGTCCGAATGCGATGCCATATCAGGAGAAGAGAGAAGCCGTTTTCATCCGAGAGAAAGCATTGGTATCTGCCCGGTTTGTGGAAGTATGGTCTATGAGGGGAAAAAGAATTTTTACTGTGGAAATCAGGAGTGTTCCTTTACCCTATGGAAAGAGAACCGCTATCTTTCTGGAATGCGGAAAGAGATAGATAAGCCGATGGCAGAGGATTTGCTACAGGATGGGCGTACCTATGTGACAGATTTTTATTCGCAGAAAACCGGGAAAACCTTTACAGCAGACCTTTTGATGGAGATTGTGGACGGACGTGTCAGCTTTAAGCTGGAGTTCCCACCAGATAAGGAAAGCAGAGCAAAAGGAAAGTACGGCAGAGGAAACCGGAAATAAAAGCAGGGAGGTTTTATTATGGCGAAAATACATGACATACTTGGTCTTGCTGAGTATGAGGCAAAGGAAATCAGCCGTTCTCCGCAGGACTGGATGAAGTATCTGGATACAGCATCGAAGTTATATCGGTATTCTTTTTCTGATACACTACTGATCCATGCACAGCGCCCGGATGCCGTAGCCTGTGCTGAATTGGAATTATGGAACGAGAAGATGAACCGATGGGTTAACCGTGGCGCAAAGGGAATCGCTCTAATAGACGATAGCGGACCGAGAAGAAGGCTACGGTATGTATTTGATATTTCGGACACCCATCCGGTGCGTGGCGGCAGGACACCCTATCTTTGGCAGATACAGGATCAGCACAGAGTGTCGCTTCTTGACCATCTGACCGACACTTATGGTCTGGAGGGGGATGACAGTGCAGACATTCAGAATGCTTTGCTGTCGATTGCGGCTGATATGGCGGATGAAAATCTGGAAGAAGCCATAGAGGGGCTGGAGTATGAACTGGAAAATTCTTTTCTGGAAGGACTGGATGAGGATACCATCCGTGTAGAGTTCCGCAATCTTCTGATGAACAGTGCTTTCTATACCCTGTCAAGACGGTGCGGACTTGATCCTATGGAATATTTGGAGGAAGAGGATTTTTTCGGTATCACGGATTTTAATTCCTTGTCTGTTCTTACGTTTTTAGGGAATGCCACCAGCCAGATCGTTGAGTCGGTGCTTCGGGACATTGGGCGGACAATCCGCAGGTTTTCTATGGAAGAGATTCAGAAAACGGTTGCAAATGACATAGGGATGCCTTATAATGAATTTAACACGTTAATGCGTGAAAGTAAAAAGAATAAAGGAGGAACGGAACATGGAACTGACATATCATCGCAAAGGGGATTACCTGTTCCCGAACCTGACCATACAGGAGGAGCCGGTGGCAATCGGGAAATACGGGATGCTTCGGAGAACATATCTGAAGGAGAACAAGAAGAACTGGTATCAGAGCATGATGCTGACAGGGAAACTGAACAGCCATCTGCTGGAGATCGAGAAAGCAGCAGAGGAGAGAATGGAGATTCTGATGACAGGGTTACTGGAGAAATACCCGGCTCCGGACAAGAGGACAGACCAGATGGCATGGACAGCACACATGAACAATCTGACAGCGATGGCAGAAGAAAGCGTGCTGAAGGAATTGGTATACAGCTAACAGAGGAAGAACCGGATTTGAGCGAAGCAGAGGAGAATATAGCC
The DNA here is from genome assembly GCA_051888725.1 of Lachnospiraceae bacterium. Taxonomy (GTDB): domain Bacteria; phylum Bacillota; class Clostridia; order Lachnospirales; family Lachnospiraceae; genus Acetatifactor. The sequence continues at coordinate 8,506 of JBJFCA010000157.1, read as the reverse complement.
TCTGCTTTATCTTTACCCGAATTACCGTCTGTTGAAGGGCAGATTCGTTCCATAGAAGAGAGAGCTACAGCACTTTATGCAGGAGAGATACCGATTCCTGCAGATGTGGTGGATGAAGTGTTCCGTACCGGAAGCAACAGAGACAGAAGCCAGCTCCGTATCATTTATAATTATATGATTGAACAGGAGCAGGTAGACTATGTAGAATTTCTGAAAAATGAGTATGGCACTGGTGGGAAAGGCTTTAAGATTGATGGATCAGAGTATTCCGTCTGGTTTGATGAACTGGGAATGCAGATAGCAGTAGGACATACAGTACATGACCAGATTCTGGATAAAGCTTTTTTATCTTGGGAAGATATTAGCACAAGAGTGAAACAGCTTTTAGATCAGGGAGAATATGCACCGCAGAGTGTTCTGGATGCAGCAAGGGATAATGCGGTGAAAGAACATGCTCAGGCTCTCGCTTATATGCATGGGGATATGGCGGAAGGTGTGGCAGAGATTGTCTTTGGAGAAGAAAATGATTTTGGCTATGTTTATCCGGAAAAGACAGATAAGATAGAAAAACTGATTACGCAACCGGAATATCTGGATGAACTGAATGAGCGACTGGAAGGACTTGTGGAAGCATATGAAACAGATCCTTCCGTTATGCGGTTTCATATGTATCGTCCCGATAAAGTTCTGGCACGATTCCAAAAGTTTGCAAAAGAAGCCATTCCCTATCAGGCAAGGGAAGGTTTCCAGTGGAAGGAACAGGAGATTTTTATTACACAGGATGAAATAGATGCTTACCTTGCCAGAGGAAGTTCTTATTCTGATGGAAGGCTTACCATTTATGCCTATTTTATCCAGGACAAGTCAGATAAAGAAAAAGCGGATTTTCTCAAAGAACAGTATGGAACAGGAGGTCAGAGCCATGCACTGTCTGGGGCAGATCGTTCCAACGCAGATTACAGTGCTAAAGGCTTGAAATTATCCCGTGGCAGCTATGGAAAACCAGATGCTGAGGTACTTTTGAAATGGCCTGCAGTGGCAAAAAGAGTGCAGTATCTGATTGATAATGACAATTTCCTAAAAGCAAAGGATTATTCCAGAATGCCATCCTATGAAAGAGAAAAAATGGCATCCAAGGTCATCAGCTTTTATGTCCGTCTACCAAAGGATATTGAAAGACCATTTAAAGAGGACTTCTTTTGGGAAGAGTCAAGAAAAGACATTGTACCTATGTTGGAAGATGAGCAAAAAACTGAAGAATTACTGGGGAAAATGGATGCAGCTTTGTCGGAACTTCCTTTGGACTTTGAGGATTATGAGAAAAAAACTCAGCTCCTTATGGAACTCCATGGATATGCAGAAGGAACCTATACGTTATTCCCACCAAGAAACAAAGAAGCGGAAGTAAAAGAAACAAGACAGTTATCCCTGTTTGATTTTCTTGATACTTCCGCTTTTCCTAATTCCAATGAACAGCCATCTGAGGTTTCTGAACCTTTTGAAGATGAAAATGTTCAGGAAGAGGATGCTTTGGATTTGGAACAGCCTGAACAGGAAGAGGAAAAAGAACAGAGGAGATTTGAGGAGGCGAAAGAACTCTGGGAGGATGGATATATCTATGAGGATTATGTGCTGTCCAGTGAAACCGGAAGGGCAATTACCGAAGCAATGGATATGACAGGACTTACCAGAGATGATTTCTCTGCAGATCAGTTGGATGTGATCCGTACTGCGGCAGAGAAAGAGCTGGCTCTTGAGCCGATGTTGAATCCATCATTCAGCCCGGAACAGATGCAGCTTATTTCAGATGTCATGGAACGTATGTCTGCCAATGAAAAACATTGGTTTCAGCGGGAAATAGATGAACTGACAGCTACAGTTATGACCCCGGAGGAAATCAATGTACAGAGAAGGGAACGGAATCTGCCTTTAGAAGATTTTTCGGAAGGAATGGAAGAGGTTCCGGAAGAACCACAGGAAGATACACAGGTAACAAATGATGCTGAAATCCATCAGGAAGAAGGAGAAAGGGTCAATTTCCGTATCACAGATACTGACCTTGGAGCAGGCGGACCAAAAGCAAAATACAGGGCAAATATGGATGCAATTCATCTTTTGAAACAACTGGAGGAAGAACACCGGCTTGCGACACCACAGGAACAGGAGATTTTATCACGGTATGTGGGCTGGGGTGGTATTCCCAATGCTTTTGATAAAAATAATGCAGATTGGGCATCTGAATACAAGGAACTGTATGACACTCTTACGCCGGAAGAATACGATGCTGCAAGGTCTTCTACCCTGAATGCGTTTTATACTTCACCAACCGTAATCAATGCGATGTATGAAGCCCTTGGGAATATGGGATTAAAGCAGGGGAATATTCTGGAACCGTCCTGTGGAGTGGGAAATTTTATGGGACTTATACCGGATAGTATGGCAGCTTCCAAAATGTATGGTGTGGAGTTGGACAGCATTTCCGGAAGGATTGCGAAACAGCTTTATCAGAAAAACGAGATTGCGGTGCAGGGATTTGAAACAATGGATTATCCTGAGAGTTTCTTTGACTGTGTGATTGGAAATGTACCTTTTGGGGCATACAAAGTGACTGACCGGAAATATGACCGCCACAATTTTATGATCCATGATTATTTCCTCGCAAAATCCATTGACCTTGTACGTCCGGGCGGTGTGGTTGCAGTAGTGACTTCCAGTGGGACGATGGATAAACAAAACCCTGCGGTCAGGGAATATCTTGCAAACCGGGCTGACCTGCTTGGGGCAATAAGGCTTCCAAATAATGCTTTTTTACGGAATGCAAATACAGGGGTGGTTGCTGATATTCTGTTTTTCCAGAAACGTGACCGGATTTCGCTGGAAAAGCCGGACTGGGTGGAACTTGGAACTACACCGGAAGGATATACGGTCAATTCTTATTTCGCAAAACATCCGGAGATGGTTCTGGGAGAATTTACAACGGAAAGCACCCAGTATGGAAAACAGGAAGTGACAGTAAAGGCAATTCCCGGTATGAATCTGGCAGACCAGTTAAAAGAGGCTGTGAGCCATATTCACGGAACCATTGAAGAATGGGAGCTTGAAGATTCGGAATTGGAGGACGTGATAGAGTCTATTCCCGCTGACCCGGCAGTAAAGAACTTTAGTTTTACAAACGTGGAAGGGAAAGTGTATTACCGGGAAAATTCCAGAATGAATCTGGTGGAGCTTCCAAAGGTCACAGCAGAACGTGTACTTGGCATGATAGAGATCCGGAATGTCACACAGGAATTGATCAACCTGCAGTTGAATGACGGAAGTATGGAAGAAATCCGTACTGTACAGGGAAGACTGAACAAGGTATATGACAGCTTTACCGCACAGTATGGTCTGATCAGCAGCAATGCAAACCGCAGGGCATTTAATCAGGACAGCAGTTATTGCCTGTTATCTTCCCTTGAGATTCTGGATGATAAGGGAAATCTGGAACGGAAAGCAGACATCTTTACAAAAAGAACGATTAAAAAAGCAGAGCCGGTCACATCCGTTGATACAGCTAGTGAAGCCCTTGCTGTCTGTATCGGGGAGAAGGCAAGGGTTGACCTTGCGTTTATGGCACAGCTTATGGACAGTACGGAGGATAAAGTTATCGAAGAACTGGCAGGTGTCATTTTTAAAAATCCGCTGAATGGAGTATGGGAAACAGCAGATGAATACCTTTCCGGGAATGTGCGTGAGAAGCTTCAAATGGCAGAGGCATCCGCAGCAAATGACCAGTCCTACGCAATCAATGTCGAAGCATTAAAACGGGTACAGCCAAAAGATCTGGATGCGTCAGAGATTGAAGTACGTCTGGGAGCAACGTGGATAAAGCCGGAGTACATCAACCAGTTTATGGGTGAGATCTTTCATACACCGGGATACCGCCTTGGCAAAACAATTAATGTAACTTATGTGGAGATTAATGGGCAATGGAATATTTCCGGTAAGACACAGGATTTTGGAAATCCCCTTATTATTTCTACATATGGTACGGGAAGGGCAAATGCCTACCGCCTTTTGGAAGATGCCCTGAATTTAAAGGATACCAAAATCTATGATACTGTCGAAGAGGATGGGAAAGAAAAACGTGTCCTGAATAAAAAAGAAACGATGCTGGCACAGCAGAAACAGGAAATGATCAAGGATGCGTACAAAGAATGGATTTTTAAGGATATGGAACGAAGGGAGGACATCTGCAGGACATACAATGAATTGTTCAACAGTATCCGTCCAAGGGAATATGATGGAAGCCATATCCAGTTTGTGGGAATGACACCAGAAATCACCTTGATGCCTCATCAGAAAAATGCCATTGCCCACATTTTATATGGAGATAATACCTTGCTTGCCCATTGTGTAGGAGCTGGAAAGACTTTTGAGATGATTGCTGCCGGCATGGAGAGTAAACGTTTGGGTTTAGCACAAAAGTGTCTGTATGTCGTGCCAAACCACCTGACGGAGCAGTGGGGAAATGATTTCTTACGACTTTATCCGGGAGCGAATGTCCTTGTTGCAACAAAAAAGGATTTTGAACCTGCCAATCGGAAAAAGTTCTGTTCCAGAATCGCAACCGGAGAGTATGATGCCATTATCATAGGGCACAGCCAGTTTGAAAGGATTCCACTCTCAAGGGAACGCCAGATTCAGACAATCAACCGCCAGATAGAAGATATTACATTTGCTATCGAGGATGCAGCAAATGAGGATGGCACCCATTTTACGGTCAAACAGATGGAAAAAACGAAAAAAACACTGTTAGCCAAACTCGAAAAATTAAACGACCAGACGAGAAAGGATGATGTAGTGACCTTTGAGCAGCTAGGTGTTGACCGGCTGTTTGTAGATGAATCTCATTATTACAAAAATCTTTTTCTGTATACAAAGATGAGAAACGTTGCGGGTATTTCCCAGACGGATGCACAAAAGAGCAGTGATATGTTTATGAAATGCCAGTATCTGGATGAGATTACCGGTGGTAAAGGTGTAACATTTGCAACCGGCACACCAATATCGAATAGTATGACGGAGTTATATACCATCATGCGTTATCTGCAGTATGGGACACTTCAAAAAATGGGACTGGGACATTTTGATGCTTGGGCAGCTTCCTTCGGGGAAACTGTCACAGCGATTGAATTGTCACCAGAAGGGACGGGCTATCGTGCTAAAACACGGTTTGCCCGTTTTTATAATCTTCCGGAGCTTATTTCGTTGTTTAAGGAAACCGCAGATGTGCAGACCGCAGATATGCTTAACCTTCCTGTACCGGAAGCAGAGTATATCAATGAGGTATTAAAGCCGAGTGAGATTCAGCAGGAGATGGTAAGCAGTTTTGCAGAAAGGGCAGAAATCGTCCGGAACGGGGGTGTAGATGCCACAGTAGACAATATGCTCAAAATCACCAACGACGGAAGAAAGTGTGCATTAGACCAGAGGCTTTTGAATGATATGCTTCCGGATGATGATGACAGCAAGGTGAACCGTTGTGTAAAAAATGCGTTTGAGATATGGCAGGAAACATCCGACCAGAAATCTACGCAGCTCATTTTCTGTGATTTATCGACACCAAAAAACGACGGTTCCTTCAATGTCTATGATGATGTAAGGGAGAAATTAGTGGAGAAAGGGATTCCACGGGAAGAGATTAAATTTATCCATGAAGCTTCAACCGAAGCTAAAAAAGCAGAATTATTTGCAAAGGTCAGAGCTGGTGAAGTGCGTATTCTCTTGGGTTCCACACCGAAGCTGGGTGCCGGTACCAATATCCAGGACAGGCTCATTGCTCTTCACCATCTGGACTGCCCATGGAAACCGTCTGATCTGGAACAGCAGGAAGGACGTATTCTAAGGCAGGGGAACCAGAATCCGAAGGTAAAGATTTTTCGTTATGTAACAGAAAATACATTCGATTCGTACATGTGGCAGATTCTGGAGAATAAGCAGAAATTTATTTCCCAGATTATGACCAGTAAATCCCCGGTACGAGCCTGTGAAGATGTGGATGATGCAGCACTTTCTTATGCGGAGATTAAAGCATTGGCTACCGGAAACCCTTACATCAAGGAAAAGATGGATCTGGATATACAGGTCAGTAAGTTAAAGCTGATGAAGGCAAACCATACCAGCCAGATCTATCGTCTGGAGACAGATATTGCAAAGACATATCCAATGCAGATCGTATCGACCAAAGAGCGTATCGCCGGTCTGACAGCTGATATGGCGGCTGCAAAGCCTATTCTTGAAAAGGATAAAGAAGATTTTTCCATGGTGATCAGTGGCAAGACTTTCACTGACAGGAAAGAAGCCGGAACTGCATTGATTGCTGCCTGTGCAGGTCTGAAAGCGGTCAATACAGAGGGTGTGGTTGGCGAATATCAGGGATTTTCCCTTGTTTCAAGCTATGATACCTTCTATCAGCAGTATAAACTGACGATCAAAGGACAGTGCAGCCATACCATTGAAATGGGGAAGGATGCTTCCGGTAATATCCTCAGAATCCAGAATGCACTGGGAAGCATTGAAAAGAAGCTTGCTGAGGCACAGTTGAAACTGGAAACATTACAGGAACAGCTTGCCACAGCAAAAGAGGAAGTAACTCGTCCTTTTGCACAGGAAGAGGAACTGGCTGTGAAGCTGGAACGTCTTTCAGAATTAAATGCCTTGCTGAATATGGATGAAAAAGGGACATCGGAAACCTTGGGAATGGATGATGAAACAGCAGTTGCAGATGCTCCAAGAGCTTATTCCAATCTGGCGGGCAGAGTTTCCGATGCGTCCAGACTTTCCGATGAAAGGAAAAAAACGTCTGCCCTTATGAAATTAAGGGAAAAACAGGCGGAAGTGGCACAAAGGGAGCACAAAAAAACGAAAGCAAAATCAAAAGAACAGGAATTATAAACCAACATTTATCCCGTCACAGGCTGTATATGTGACGGGATATTTTCAAAAAAGGAGGAAAAGACGATGGCAAATAAACGTGAAGAGCAGCTGAAGGAGATTACCGAACGGCTGGAACAGGGAGTGCAGGAACTGTTTACGTCGGAACGCTATACGGAGTATTTAAAGACGATGGCAAAGTTCCATAATTACAGTTTTAATAATACTCTCCTGATTGCATTACAGAAACCGGATGCCACATTGGTTGCCGGGTATCAGTCATGGCAGAAGAAATTTAACCGTCATGTCTTGCGTGGGGAGAAGGGGATTCAGATTATCTCTCCTGCACCGATTAAAGAAAAAGAAGAGGTGGAGAAGATTGACCCGGAGACCAATGAACCAATACTGAAAGAGAACGGACAGCCTGAAACGGAGATTATCGAGCATATTATTCCGAGGTTTAAAGTAGCTACAGTATTTGACGTTTCGCAGACAGACGGAGAACCTTTACCGGATTTGGGAGGGGAAGATCTGACGGAGGATGTTCCAGACTTTGATATTTTTATGGATGCAATCCGTAATGTTTCCCCCGTTCCCATCCGTTTTTCAGAGATCGAAGGGGAATCACATGGGTATTATCACAATGTAGATAAAGAGATCGTGATTAAGGATGGCATGAGTGAAAGCCAGACGATGAAAACAGCAATCCACGAAGTTACCCATGCGATGCTGCATGACCGGGAAATGCTGCAGGAGCAGGGGATTGAGAAGGACCGGCTGACAAAAGAGGTAGAAGCGGAGAGTGTCGCTTATACGGTGTGCCAGCATTTTGGTCTTGATTCATCAGAATATTCTTTCCCGTATATTGCTGGTTGGAGCAGTGGAAAGGAAATGAAAGAACTTCGTGCATCTATGGATATTATCCGGAAGACAGCAGGAGATTTTATCGAAGATATGACAGAACAGCTCCGTTCATTGAAAAAAGAGCTTAGTCAGGAAAAAACTCATTTGGAAAAAGACGATTTGATCTTAAAAATATCCGGGTTGATGGGAAGTGAGTACAGTTACCATGTTGTCACAAATTGGACTGCAGAGCAGTTATTGGAGGCACTGGAGGAGTATCACCGGATTTCCGAACAGGACAAAACGGATATTGAGACTTTCCTTTCGGAAAAAGAAGCGGTTCTTATCCCATGGTATGACTCCATTGGGTATGAAGCAGAGTATCCGGTAGACTTTTATGATTTGGAATATGATTATGATACCGGAGTTACGGTAGCTTCGGATTTGTCAGCAATGAAACAGGCAGAGATGCTGATTAAAAGGGAAGAATATGGCGAGACTATGTTGTTCAATGAGGAAGAAAGAAAGCTGATTGTGAATTATGCTTTTAAACTGAACAACATGGAAGACACGAAGATACTGATTTCTGAAATGCATGAAGCAATAGAAGCACCGGATTTACGTGCAGTGAATGATGTCATGCGTGTTGCCCAGGAAGAGATAAATGCCCTTCCGGACAGCATGGTAGGCATTTCTGAAATGTATGAGTTTGGTTATACCAGTAATCTTATGCTTCCATTGACGAAAG
>JBJFCA010000156.1:0-2794 GCA_051888725.1 Lachnospiraceae bacterium | reverse complement strand
TATTTAAAAATGCAATCAGCTTAGGAATTTCCTCAAGTTCAATACATCTTCCCAGCACCGACTCCACAGCCGCACCAATTTCTATCAGACGGTGGGTACGGATTTTCCGTTCTTCCTCCTTCTGGCGTTTCTGTAGCTGCTTCCTCTGTGCCTCCAGATGTTTTAACTCCTGTGCAAGTTTCTCAATTTTAGAATCCTTTTCCAGAATTCTCTCTTCGTAGGTTCTTGTAGATTTACCCATATAAAACTCCTTCCTGCTGATATATATCAGCCATAAAAATAATGATTGGTATGTTTCTGTTCTTCTGCATCCGGTGTACTTACCTTGCGTTTCGCAATGTCATTTTCCATCAGATGCAAAAGCTTATCTTCAAAAGTAGCCGTGGTATTTTCTGCAAAATACACATTTACCCTGAAGGTGGTCTGCCCTATCTTCTTGGTAAACGAAGCCCTTCCCTGTTCTGTTTTTACTGCCTGCTCCATAAAAATTCACCTCCCACTTGATGTGCGAACATTTGTTTGGTATAATTAAAATATCCATGTTGGATTGTGGCAGTGGATAACGCAAATCTTCATAAAATCCAGCTCCTTTCTGTCGATTTTAGTAATCTGTTTTTGATAAATAAGATTACTTTCTCACCAATAGGAGAAATACAGACAGAAAACGGAACTGTTTTTTTGTAAAAGTTAGAAAAAAATTTTTGAAAGAGTGGTGAGTTCCTGTTGAAGAAAGATACATCTGATCTTTTTGAAGAAGATATAACAGAAAATGAATTGGCAGGAGCCCTTGAACGGGAACAAGCCACTATCCTTGAAATAGAACTGGAAAAGGAAAATGGAACGGTAACATCAGAGATACCGGAAACATCAACAAGAAAAAAGTTAAAACGGGAGCTGGAACGGGAAGCACTTTCCCGTCTGGAGGATGCCGCAAGAACGGAAGAAGATTTTCAGAATGTGGTTACCTGGTGGAACAGGCTGGATGCCAACCGGGAACGTAAGGAACGCTACCATGAAATAGGAAGGTCAGATGTTCCTCTTGAATGGGGAATGTCACCGGATGAAATCATCATTCCGGCTCCCATTCAGCATGTTTACCGAAAGCAGATTCAAAAAGGTGATTTTCTGGATGCTGTTTTTAACTGCCCTTTTGAAATGCATGAACTTGTGACAGATGAGGATATTTCCAAAGCAATTTTTGCATTGAAAGATGTTCAGAAAGAACTTTTGTATCAGCTTGCCATCCGTGGATATTCCTGTCAGATGATTGCAGCTTTCAGAAAACAGACGGACAGAAACATCCGTAAAATCCGTGACACCATGTTTAGGAAGCTTCGCAAATCCTTTATTCAAGTATTGCAACAAAGGATTGATAAGCAAATATCCCTGACAAAGGAAGAACAACTATTTTATAACAGTTACAAATTCCTGATTACAGATAAAAGGAAAATGTAGCAGTTCAATATATGCCATTTGTAAAGCTGTGCTTAGCATTTTTTCCATACTATTTCAAATACCATTTGACCATACCGAATCTGCTTGGTATGATAGTAATATATTTTTTGATAATTCAGATTACATAATAGAAAGAACAGATTGGAGGCTTTTATGATTAACCTTTTTAAGAACACCAGCTCCAACTGGGTACGATATGACAAATATGAATGGAAAGAAGACAAGGCTGGCACGCTCTATATCACACCTGCTCCGGATGCCCAACCATCCCTTTATGATCCGCTAAAGGATTCGGAACAGTTGGTACTAAAGGCGGTAAATTTGGGGCTTATGTGTATGGATAAAAAGAATACAAAGGAACAGCTGCAGGATGCCATTATGGATTTTGTTACCTGTTACGGTCTGCTCGGATTTATGACGGCACTTCCTACCACACCGGAATTTATCACATATGAAGCTGTCTATCTTCCAAAGAACCATTTCATCAAAAAGGAAAGCATGACCACGGAAAACTATCTCTCCTGCTTCTTTCCCTTTGACAAAATTGATTTCCGCAAAAGGGAGATAGAATCCTCATGGAGTACAGACAACATAGAAATGATCGCTCTGATTATGACCATGAAAAACAAGCCCCAGGCAGTCCTTATGAGTTTCCAGAAGGAATATGCAGAAAGGTATGACTGGCTTGTAACCTTATTCAAGGACTGGGCATTTACTTTTATGTCAAGTTTTCTGTACTATCAGGACTTCGATATGCTGGATGATATGCAGAAGCAGCTCTACCGTCAGGGCATGGCGGCATTTGGTGGAATTGCACCAACCTACCACATAGAACTGCTTGACCGCCCGACGATCGTGTGGGACTTCCACTCCCTGCTACTGGGTGTGCAGATGATGTTTTCCTTTATGATTACAGATGAAAAGTCCACACTGAAGGTATGTAAGCATTGCGGCAATGCATTTGTAGCAGGCAGACAAAACAGCGTATTCTGTAGTGCAAAATGTAAGAACCGGTATAACGTGTATAAGAGTCGGGCGAAGGATAAAGATGAAAATAAGTAGTTCCTTATCATCCCTCAACAGAAAGAAGGCTTTTTATGAATACAGATATTACAAAACAGATGGAAATGGTACTGTACAGGACCGAAGATGATAATGTGACCGTTAGTGCTTTAATAAAAGACGAAACAATATGGCTGACACAAAAAGCCATGGCTGAATTATTTGGTATTGATAAATCCGGTATCAGTCGTCACTTGTCAAAAATTTTTGACACTGGTGAATTAGATGAGTCTTCGGTTGTTGCAAAAATTGCAACACCCAACCCACATGGAAAAAC
>JBJFCA010000155.1:0-13314 GCA_051888725.1 Lachnospiraceae bacterium | reverse complement strand
CAAGAGAAGCAGCAGCTACTTTCAGAAAGCCGTTTGTACCGCCTGTTGTTGAGGTAAAAGAATCCGGAGATGATGTAAAGAATTACATTCAGGTTTCCATAGAGGATAAAGATTTGTGTACCAGATACTGTGCAAGAGTCTGCAAAAACATTAAAATCGGCCCTTCTCCTGAATGGATGCAGAGAAGACTGGCAGCAAGCGGTATTCGTCCGATTAATAATTTGGTGGACATTACGAATTATGTTATGGAAGAATACGGCCAGCCCATGCATGCATACGATCTTTCTACCATTGCCGGCGGAAGCATCGTGGTAAAGCGTGCCAAGGACGGAGATGAGTTTGTAACCCTTGACGGTCAGGCAAGAAAGCTTGACAGTAATGTTCTGATGATTTGCGATGCAGAAAAGGAAATCGGAATTGCCGGTATCATGGGCGGTGAGAATTCCATGATTACGGATGATGTAAAAACTGTTTTATTTGAGGCAGCTACGTTTAACGGTCCCAATATCCGAAAGTCAGCAAAGCGATTAGGACTTCGAACAGAAGCTTCCGGTATTTTTGAAAAAGGTCTGGACCCTGCCAATGCAAAGGCTGCCATAGACAGAGCCTGCCAGTTAATCGTTGAACTGGGCTGTGGTGAAGTTGTAAGCGGTACAGTGGATGAAGGGGAAGCCATAAAACCCTTACGTGTGATTCCTTTTGAACCGGAAAAGTATAACGCACTGCTTGGAACGGATGTTTCCGAAGAAGAAATGATTTCCATCTTTAAGATGCTGGAAATAGAAGTAAAAGAGGGAAAATCAGGGAAAGAACTCATCATTCCTTCCTTCAGACAGGATCTTGTGGGGCGTGCCGATATTGCGGAAGAGGTTGCACGTTTCTATGGATATGACAAGGTTCCGACTTCCCTTCCAAAAGGAGAAACCACGACAGGAAAGCTTTCCTTCAAACTGCGTATTGAACAGAAGGCAAGGGACATTGCAGAGTACTGTGGCTTTTCCCAGGGAATGTCTTATTCCTTTGAAAGTCCGAAGGTTTTTGATAAACTGTTACTTTCAGCAGATGATAAGGCAAGAGAGGCAATCACCATTGCCAATCCATTGGGAGAAGATTTCTCCATTATGAGAACACTGCCTTTAAACGGAATGCTGAGCAGCCTTTCTACCAACTATAACAGAAGAAATAAAAATGTAAAACTCTATGAACTGGGAAATGTATACCTTGCAAAATCCCTTCCGCTTACCGAACTGCCGGATGAAAGAATGCAGTTTACCTTAGGTATGTACGGAGACGGAGACTTTTACAGCTTAAAGGGCGTTGTGGAAGAATTCTTTGAAAGTATCGGAATGAAGAAAAAAGTGGAGTACGACCCGAAAGCCGGTAAGAATTTCCTGCATCCCGGACGTCAGGCGAAGATTGTTTATGAGGGCGAAGAACTGGGGTATATCGGAGAAGTACATCCGGCAGTTTGTGACAATTATGCGATTGGAACGAGAGTATATATAGCGGTCATCGATATTATGAATGTTCTTGATTTTGCTACATTCGATCGCAAATATGAAGGCATTGCAAAATACCCGGCTGTGACAAGAGATCTTTCCATGGAGGTACCTAAGAGTGTGCTGGCGGGTGACATCGAAGGCGTGATTGCACAAAGAGGCGGTAAGATCTTAGAGTCCTACGAGCTGTTTGACGTCTATGAGGGTGACCAGATAAAAGACGGTTATAAATCCATGGCTTATTCCATTTCCTTCCGTGCAAAGGACAGAACCCTTGAAGAAAGCGACGTATCGGGAGCCATGAAAAAAATCTTAAACGGTCTGGAAGGACTGGGCGCAAGATTAAGACAGTAATGATTAGATTGGAGCAGATTTCAATATGGAACATAAAAATCTTTGGGAAGTATATGATGAAAAACAGCTGAAGGATCTTGAAAAGCTCTGTACAGAGTATCGGGACTTTTTAGACCACGGAAAAACGGAAAGAGAGTGTATTGATACCATTGTAAATATGTGCGAAGCACACGGTTATGAAGAACTGGAGAAGGTAATTGCAGAAGGCAGACAGCTTAAAAAAGGAGATAAGGTCTATTCCGTATGGATGAATAAGTCCGTTGCCCTGTACCAGCTTGGCGAAAAACCGCTGACGGAAGGCATGAATATTCTGGGCGCACATATTGATTCCCCCAGAATGGATGTAAAACAGAATCCTTTATACGAAGACGGGGGATTTGCCTATCTGGATACCCATTATTACGGTGGCATCAAGAAATATCAGTGGGTTACGATTCCCCTGGCTCTTCACGGCGTGGTTGTGAAGAAAGACGGTACAACGGTGGAAGTGAATGTGGGCGAAGAAGAGGATGATCCGGTATTTTTCATTTCCGATATTCTGATTCACCTTGCGGCAGAGCAGATGGAAAAAAAGGCAGCCAAGGTGATTGAAGGAGAAGCACTGGATCTTATCGTGGGCAATAAACCGCTTATCCTGAATTCCGGAGAAAAAGAGGATAAGGCGAAGGAAGCTGTGAAAGCCGGTGTCCTTGATATTCTGAAACAGACTTATGAGATAGAGGAAGAGGATTTCCTTTCCGCAGAACTGGAAGTGGTTCCTGCCGGTCATGCAAGGGAAGCAGGCTTTGACAGAAGCATGATCTTGGCTTACGGCCAGGATGACAGAGTTTGTGCATTTACTTCCTTAAAAGCTATGTTAGACACCAAAAAGTCAGACCGATGCATGTGCTGCATCCTTGTTGACAAGGAAGAAATCGGCTCTGTTGGTGCTACCGGCATGCAGTCAAAGTTCTTTGAGAACAGTGTTGCGGAACTGATGAATCTTACGGGAGAATACAGTGAACTGAATGTAAGAAGATGTCTGTCACATTCCTGCATGCTGTCTTCTGATGTCAGTGCAGGCTATGACCCATCCTACGCATCCTGCTTTGAAAAGAAAAACACAGCGTTCTTAGGTCATGGTATGGTCTTTAACAAATTTACGGGTTCACGCGGAAAGTCCGGTTCCAATGATGCCAATGCAGAGTATATGGCCCATATCAGAAATATATTTGAGAAAAAGAATATTATGTTCCAAACTGCCGAGTTAGGTAAAGTAGATGCGGGTGGAGGCGGAACCATTGCTTATATTCTTGCTCTTTACGGTATGAACGTGATTGACAGCGGTGTGGCAGTGCTAAACATGCATGCACCATGGGAAGCAACCAGCAAGGCAGATATTTATGAAACCTACAGAGGCTATAAGGCATTTGTAAAAGGAGCCTGTTTGTAAATGACACAGAATTTGAAAAAATCGGATTTTTATTTTGATCTGCCAGAAGAGTTAATTGCGCAGGATCCGCTTGAGGATCGTTCTTCCTCCAGACTGCTTGTTCTTGATAAAAAGACCGGAGAGACATCTCATCATATATTTAAGGAAATCCTTTCTTTCTTAAATCAGGGAGACTGTCTGGTGCTTAACAACACCAAAGTCATACCGGCACGTCTCTTTGGAAAAAAGGAAGACACCGGTGCGGTAATAGAAGTCCTGTTACTGAAAAGAAAAGAAAATGATATCTGGGAGACACTGGTAAAACCCGGTAAGAAATGTAAGCCGGGTACCGGCCTTGTCTTTGGGGAAGGTCTTTTGCATGCCACAGTACTCGAAACCGTAGAGGACGGAAACCGACTGATTCAGTTTTCTTATGAAGGTATCTTCGAAGAAATACTGGACAAGTTAGGGGAAATGCCGCTTCCGCCTTATATTACCCATAAATTAGAGGATAAAAACCGTTATCAGACTGTTTATGCAAAATATGAGGGGAGTGCGGCAGCGCCAACCGCAGGGCTTCATTTTACAAAAGAACTGCTGAAAGAAATTGAGGAAAAAGGAATCGAGACAGCCTATGTAACGCTTCATGTAGGATTAGGAACCTTCAGACCGGTTAAAACCGATAATATTCTGGAGCATCATATGCATTCTGAATTTTATCAGGTAACGGAAGAAGCCGCAGAAAAGATTAACCGGGCAAAAAAGGAAGGCCACAGGGTGATCTGCGTAGGAACCACCAGCTGCAGAACCGTAGAAAGCGCAGCGGATGACAATGGTGTGGTAAAACCGGGATGCGGAAATACAGAGATATTTATTTATCCGGGATATCAATTCAAGGTACTGGATGCATTGATTACCAATTTTCATCTGCCGGAATCTACGTTGGTTATGCTGGTTTCGGCACTTGCAGGAAGAGAACATATCTTAAATGCATACGAAGAAGCTATCCGGGAGAAATACAGATTCTTTTCTTTTGGCGATGCCATGTTGATTAAATAAGAAATTTAGGGTAAAATAAGGAAAAGTGTCAACGTGTAAAAAGGAAAGGAGTTGTGTTATGGAGGAAAGAAGGAAGAACAAGAGAACATCGCTGAATTCCAGTATTATTCTGAAACGTCTGGATGACGGCAGGGATGAAGAAGTGGAAATTGAAGTAATGGACGTATCCAAAACCGGCGTTGGCTTCACCTGCACGGAACCGCTGACGATTGGTGCCATTTATGAGTCTTTCTTAACGATCTGGACCAAGGAAGTCCTGCATGCCATTCTGGAGATTATCAGAATCGAAAAGAAAGGTAATACCATTTCTTATGGGGCAATATTTGTAGGAATGCCGGAGATGGATGCCTGCAGGATAGAAACCTATCAGACAGTGGAAGAAAGTAAGTAAATATGAAAAGTGTTTTTATGAAATGCAGGGTGGCAATGATTGTCACCCTGCTTATTGTGTGGTATGGCACAATTTTTTCCTTTTCGGCACAGGATGGGGAGACATCAGGATCCTTAAGCTTTCATGTGGCAAAGATTTCTGCACAAATCATTGATACTGTCACATTCGGTAATCGGACAGATGTGCAGATTGAGGAGCTTGCGGGAAAGATGGAATTTTTCATCAGAAAAACGGCACACTTTATGGAGTATGCCGTTCTGGGAATCTTATGGTTTCTGCTTCTGTCTTTTACTCTGCCGAAGATCTCACGTCGTAACAGAATTGCAATCTGTATCGGCATGGTATTTTTATCTGCCGCAGGAGATGAGTTTCATCAGACTTACATCCCCGGCAGATATGGTAATATCAGAGATGTATTCATTGATACTGCAGGTGGAACAGCAGGCGCTATATTCTGCCGTATTTTAAGACTTAAATAATATGATATTGATTCCTGGTTAAAACCTCTCTTGCTTCGGTAAGGGAGGTTTCGTTATAAAATTCTAACCGCAGTGCACCTTCTGCACGTTCCCTGCTGTGTGTAATCCCGATGTTTTTAATGCTGATATCATGTTCGGACAATAAGTTGATAATGGAAGCAAGAGCCCCCGGTTTATCTGCAATATTAACGGTGAAGTCATAGATGCGTGTGACGGAACCGTTTGCATTTGTGGAAAAAGAATCCCGGAAGGTACGGGCTGTATCAAAAAATGAATACAGGGCATCTGCATCTTTGCGGGAAAGAAGCTCCTTTATGTGAAGCAGTGCATCTATATAAAGATTCAACATTTTCGTGATATTATCTGCATTGGTCAGACAGATCTGCTGCCAAACATCCGGGGAAGAAGAAGCTATTCTGGTAATATCCTTAAATCCGCCGGCTGCAATCTGCTTCATCAGTTTATCCTGTGTGTCATTTTCTTTTACAAAATTCACGAGACAGGAAGCTATGATGTGTGGAAGATGACTGATTCCTGCGGTAATACGGTCGTGTTCTTCAGCAGATAATACCATGGGGATAGCGCCCAGATCCTGAATCAGACAACGTAGTTCATCCACTTTAGATGACGGTACATCTTCTGAAGGAGTCAGCATATAATACGCATTCTGTAAAAGCAGGGCATGGGAATTGGAAAAACCGATTCTTTCACTCCCGGCCATGGGATGTCCGCCGACAAAGCAGTGGGAGAGTCCGGCTGCTTTCATCTGTTTCATGGTGGTCAGTTTAACACTGCCTACATCTGTAAGAATGCATCCTTCGGAAAGATATTTTTTCACGGTCAAAAGATTTTTATCATTATCTGAAACGGGCGCACATAAAAATATAAAATCACAGGTTGTAAAATGTTCATCAATGTCGGAAACGGTTTCATCCGCTATGCCTTCCCTCCTGGCAAGCAGAAGGGTTTCTTCCCTGACATCAGTGGCAATGATTTTTATTTCCGGGCGGAATGTTTTGATTGCTTTAGCAATGGAACCGCCGATCAGACCAAGTCCGATAAAGCCGCATGTTATGTCTTTCATAATATCCTTTCGGTGCAAAGTGCACATGGTTAAATGCCGAATTTTCTGCCTACAAGTTCGCTAAACGGTTGTAATTCGCCCATCAGTTTATCAAAATGTTCAAATGTCAGTGACTGGGGACCATCAGAAAGTGCATGGGCAGGATCATTGTGTACTTCGATCATAAGACCGTCTGCATCGGCTGCGACAGCCGCTTTTGCCATGGAAGGTACATATTTGTAAGCTCCGGTGGAATGGGAGGGATCTACAATAATGGGCAGATGCGTTTTTTCTCTCATAACAGGAACGGCACTTAAGTCTAAAGTATTGCGGGTGGCTGTTTCATAGGTTCGTATACCGCGTTCACAGAGAACCACATTAGGATTACCCTCTGACATAATATATTCAGCTGCATTCAGCCATTCATCAATGGTAGCACAGAGCCCTCTTTTTAATAAAACGGGAAGCCCGGAACGGCCGGCTTCTTTTAAAAGAATGAAATTCTGCATATTACGGGCACCAATCTGAATCATATCCACATATTTAACAGCTGCCTCTATGGCATCAAGGCTTACCACTTCACAGATAGTGGCAAGACCTGTTTCTTTACCGGCAACCTGCATATAACGGAGTCCTTCTTCAGCAAGACCCTGAAAAGCATAGGGGGAGGTACGGGGTTTATAGGCACCGCCGCGCAGTATAGTGGCGCCGGATTTTTTAACCGCTTTCGCAATGAGCATCAGCTGTTCTTCGGTTTCCACGGCACAGGGACCGGCCATAACCGTCAGATTACCGGGACCGATCTTTGTGTTGCCCACCTTAACGACAGTGGGATCCGGATGAAATTTTTTGTTGGCAAGTTTGTAGCTTTCCGTAACCGGCATGATCCGGTCCACATCCTTGTACATGGTAAGATTTTCAGAACAAATCCGGGATTTATCACCGATGACGCCGATAATAGTAACTTCTTCTCCTTTGGAAAGATGTACGGATAAGCCGCTTTGTTCAATATAATTCACAACCGCCCGGATGTTTTCTTCAGCGGCATTAGGTTTCATGACTACAATCATTTTTTGTCCTCCTTTATGATTCGTAATAAAACTATATGGATTCTATCACTTCAACGTGCGAAAGTCAACAAATATTTTTCACACGTTGAAGCATTGATGCGTTGGCGCGGAAAAGCAAAAAATATATTGAAAGTATATATTTTAACTTGTAAAATGTGCGATAATTTAGTAAAATATACCCATAGTATTTCGAAAAATAAATGTAAAATATACATATATAACAAAAATAGGCAGAAAGGACGGAAAATTATGAAAGTTTACACAACAGACAAAATCAGAAACGTAGTACTGCTTGGGCATGGTGGATCCGGAAAGACCAGTCTGGCAGAAGCCATGGGTTATCTGTCAGGTATCACATCCCGTATGGGTAAGGTTACGGATGGCAATACCATCAGCGATTACAGTAAAGAAGAACAGAAAAGACAGTTTTCCATTTCTACTTCGGTCATTCCCATTGAATGGGAAGGTTATAAAATCAATATTCTGGATACTCCCGGATATTTTGATTTTGTAGGGGAAGTGGAAGAAGCTGTCAGTGCAGCCGGTGCGGCAATCATAGTGGTGAACGGAAAAGCAGGCGTGGAAGTCGGAACGCAGAAAGCCTGGGAATTATGTGAAAAGTATAAGCTGCCACGTATTGTCTATGTCACGAATATGGATGTGGATAACGCTTCTTTCAGACAGGTTGTGGAGGATATGACAGAACAGTATGGCAAAAAAATGGCTCCTTTTCATCTGCCGATTCGTGAAAATGAAAAGTTTGTGGGTTATGTCAATGTCATTACCGAAACCGGTAACAGATGGAAAGGCAAGGAAGTGGTTCCCTGCGAAGTTCCGGAATACAATCAGCCCAACTTGAAAATCTGCAGGGATACCCTGATGGAAGCAGTTGCGGAAACCAGTGAAGATATGATGGAACGATATTTTAACGGAGAGACTTTTTCGGAAGCAGAAATCCGTGCTGCCCTGCGTACCAATGTCTGTGACGGCAGTATCGTACCCATGAGTATGGGCTCCAATGTGCTGTGCCAGGGGATTTATACACTTCTGGATGATATTATAAAATATTTCCCGAGTCCGGAGAACAGGGAAGTAGCCGGTATCAATATGAAGACGGGTGAGATTTATCATGCGGATTACGATTTTTCAAAAGCCAAATCCGCTTATATCTGGAAGACCATCGTGGATCCGTATATTGGCAAGTATTCTCTGATTAAGGTAAACTCCGGTGTATTGAAACAGGATGATCTGATTTATAATCTGGATCGCGACCTGGAGGAAAAAATCGGAAAGCTCTATGTACTTTGCGGCAATAAGCCCGTCGAAGTACCGGAACTGCACGCCGGCGATATCGGCGCTCTTGCAAAGCTTACTGCCGCACGAACCGGAAACAGCCTCTCCACGAAGGCCACTACCATTAAATTCGGTAAATGGGAAATATCCACACCTTACACCTGTATGCGGTATAAACCTAAAAACAAGCAGGATATTGATAAGATTTCCCAGGCACTGCAGAAGATGACCCATGAAGATCTTACCTTGAAGGTTGTGAATGATGCTGAAAACAAGCAGACGCTTCTTTACGGCATGGGTGAACAGCATCTTGAGATAACCGCAAGCAGGCTGCTTGCAGAGTATAAGGTCGAGATTCTGCTTTCCAAACCTAAGGTAGCCTACAAGGAAACGATTAAGGGTAAGTCCGATGTGGAATATAAATATAAAAAGCAGTCCGGTGGACACGGACAGTACGGACATGTCAAAATCCGTTTTTCACCTTGTGAGGATTTATCCAAACCTTATGAATTTGAACAGGAAGTAGTAGGAGGCGCCGTACCTAAAAACTTCTTCCCGGCAGTAGAAAAAGGTCTGCAGGAATCTGTATTAAAGGGTCCCATGGCTGCCTATCCGGTAGTGGGAGTCAAAGCAGTATTATATGATGGTTCCTATCATCCCGTGGATTCTTCCGAAATGGCATTTAAGATGGCTACCATTCAGGCCTTTAAAAAAGGATTCATGGAAGCAAAGCCTGTACTTTTAGAGCCCATTGCCACACTCAGGGTAGTGGTACCGGATTCCTATACAGGAGATGTAATGGGGGATCTTAATAAGCGCAGAGGACGCGTGCTTGGCATGAATCCCGTACAGGGCGGTAAGCAGACGATAGAAGCGGAAATTCCCATGAGCAGTCTGTATGGTTATTGTACGGACTTAAGATCCATGACTGGAGGCAGAGGGGAGTATTCCTATGAATTTACCCGTTATGAGCAGGCCCCTTCTGATGTACAGGAAAAAGAAGTGGCGGAAAGAGCTGCAAAAGTAGCAGACGGTGAGGAAGAATAAAGATTTTGGATTGACAACATCACGGCAAGTGCTTAAAATGAACTTTAGGCGCTTAAGGGTAAAGCCCTTTCGTCTCATTCGAGATGAAAGGGCTTCTTATATAGAAAAGTAGTTTCCATGCGCAGGAAAGGACAGAAAAATGGCAGAAGTATACAATCACAGAGAAGTCGAAACAAAGTGGCAGAATATCTGGGATGAGGAAAAGGCGTTTGCCACTTCCACGGATTATTCCAAGCCGAAGTATTATGCGTTGGTGGAATTTCCCTATCCTTCCGGACAGGGACTTCATGTAGGACATCCAAGACCGTATACGGCTCTGGATATTGTTGCAAGAAAAAGAAGAATGCAGGGATATAATGTACTTTATCCCATGGGATGGGATGCTTTTGGTCTGCCTACTGAGAACTATGCAATCAAAAATCATATTCATCCGAGAATCGTAACGAAAAACAATGTGGCACATTTTAAGAATCAGCTTCATTCTCTGGGATATTCTTTTGACTGGGACAGAGAAGTCAATACTACGGATCCCAATTACTATAAATGGACCCAGTGGATCTTTTTAAAACTGTTCAAAGCCGGACTTGCCTATAAGACGGAGATGCCCATTAACTGGTGTACTTCCTGCAAGGTTGGGCTTGCTAATGAGGAAGTGGTAAACGGTGTCTGCGAAAGATGTGGTTCTGAAGTGGTTCGTAAGGTGAAGAGCCAGTGGATGTTAAAAATCACAGATTATGCAGAAAAACTGCTGGATGGTCTGGATACCGTTGATTATATTGAACGTGTAAAGGTTTCCCAGAAAAACTGGATCGGTAAATCTACCGGTGCGGAAGTGGATTTCCTGTTAAAGGATAAGGAAGATAAGCTTACCGTATATACCACAAGACCGGACACACTGTTTGGCGTAACCTATATGGTAATGAGTCCCGAACACCCTTTTATTGATAAATATAAGGATTCCATCCAAAACTGGGACGAGGTGGTGGCTTATCGTGAGATGGCTGCAAGAAAGTCGGATTTTGAAAGAACCGAGATTGCAAAGGACAAGACAGGCGTCATGTTAAATGGACTGACGGCAGTCAATCCCGTAAACGGTAAGGAAATTCCTGTCTGGATTTCTGATTATGTACTGATGACTTACGGAACCGGTGCCATTATGGCAGTACCGGCTCATGATGAAAGGGACTGGGAATTTGCAAAGAAATTTAATATGCCGATTATCGAAGTGGTAGCAGGAAGTCCGGTGGATGTAAATGAAGCCGTATTCACAGATGTGGCGACAGGCACACTGGTAAACTCTGATTTCTTAAACGGCCTTTCCGTTGCTGATGCCAAAAAGAAAATTATTGCATATTTAACAGAAAAAGGAATCGGGCATGAGAAAACCAATTATAAATTAAGAGACTGGGTATTCTCCAGACAGCGTTACTGGGGAGAGCCGATTCCTATTGTGAAGTGTGAGAAGTGCGGTTATGTACCGCTTCCTGAAAGTGAACTTCCTTTGGAGTTACCTGAAGTGGAAAGCTACATGCCCACGGATAACGGTGAGTCGCCGCTGGCACATATGACGGACTGGGTAAATACCACCTGTCCCTGCTGCGGCGGACCGGCAAAGAGAGAAACAGATACCATGCCTCAGTGGGCAGGTTCTTCCTGGTATTTCTTACGCTATACTGATCCGAACAACGATAAGGAGCTGGCAAGCAAAGAAGCTTTGGATTACTGGCTGCCGGTAGACTGGTACAACGGTGGTATGGAGCATACCACACTGCACCTTCTGTATTCCCGTTTCTGGCACAGATTCCTGTATGATGAAGGCGTTGTTCCCTGTCCGGAACCTTATCAGAAAAGAACTTCCCACGGTATGATTTTAGGTGCTAATGGGGAGAAGATGAGTAAATCCCGCGGCAATGTTGTCAATCCGGATGATATTGTGAGAGAATACGGTGCCGACACGCTCCGTACGTACGAAATGTTTATTGGCGCCTTTGATTTGAGTGCCGCATGGAGTGAGGACGGTGTAAAGGGCTGTCGCAGGTTCCTGGAAAGAGTCTGGAAACTTAAAGATCTTCTTACCAGTGATGAAGGCTATTCCAAAGACATGGAAACAAAGATGCACCAGACCATCAAAAAGGTAAGTTCCGACTTTGAAAATCTGAAATATAATACGGCGATAGCAGCCATGATGTCTCTTCTCAACGACTTTTATAAAAAGAATGCAGTGACAAGAGCGGAATTCAAAACCCTGCTGACACTGTTAAACCCGGTTGCTCCGCACATTACAGAGGAACTCTGGCAGGCAAGCGGTTATGAAGGAAGGCTGTATCAGACTGCATGGCCGGAATACGATGAAGAGAAGACCGTTGAAGCTACTATTGAGATTGCGGTACAGATCAATGGAAAAATGAAAGGTACCATCCTGGTATCAAAGGATGAAGAAAAGGATAAAATCCTTTCCCTTGCAAAAGAAATGCTTGGAGATAAACTGTCCGGAAATATTGTTAAGGAAATTTATGTTCCCGGCAGAATTGTCAATATTGTTGTGAAACCGTAAACGTAACAGGAAAGCACCGGCTTATGAGGTCGGTGCTTTTTTCATGATTTCATCAATTTTATGTAATTCTTCAGTTGTACTGTGCTTTTTGATGGCTGCGATGATTACTGCAATTTCATCTTTGGAAAAGGTGAGATTTTTCTGCTTAGCCTCTTTCATTTTGAGCATAAAAAATGACATGATTTCTTTTTGGGATTTCCCTTTACTTTCTTCCATAAGGGACAGGAGAAAGGAAAGCTTTTCTTCTTCAATATCTTTTATAGTCATGTCATTCATCCATTCCGGTTTATTCTGCATAGGATACCTCCGTTTATTGATTATTCAGCATGGATAGAATCTGTGCGATATCCGGCATATCGTCGCTGCCTTTTCCAAAAGGCATACCGTCCGGACACATTTCCTTCATCATTTCCATGGTTTCCATCATTTCCTTTGCATTTTTCATGGTAGAGGAATACTGAATCAGTTTATCCAGCTTGTTTTTTTCATCAGGTGTGCAATAAGGAAACAACTCTTTGCAAAGACATTCCGTATCCGGAACCGGTTGTTTGGGCTGGCAGGCATACGGGTGGGTGTGAAAGTAAGAGAGTGTATATTGAAGTTCTGATAATTTTATATAAATAGCAAGCTTTTTCTGCATCTGGGGCTGAAAATAAGGGAGTAGAAGTTTGTACATCTGAATGTGATTTGTGGTGTAAATGCTGTCAAATGCCTGTATTTTGTCAGTCGTTTTCTCTTCCTTTTGCATCATTTCAACCTCCGCAGTGCTTTCCTAATCTTATGTCATTTTTACGATAAGTATGCACAAACGGGCTTTTTAGGCCCGTCTGTACAACTTTACTTAATTAGCAGCAGGAATTGTTATTTCCGCAGAAGCAGGAAATTAACAGGATCCAGATAAGCCAGTCACAGTTATTGTTATTGTCACAGTTGCCGCCAAAAGTACTCATCCAGCCATTGCCGTTTCCACAGCAGGAAAGTAAAAGGATAATCCAGATCCAGTTACCTCCGCATCCACAGTTATTGTTGCAGTTTGAGGGACATCCACAGTTTGTAGCAGTTAAATCACTCATTGTTTTGCCTCCGTTTTGTTG
>JBJFCA010000154.1:0-2816 GCA_051888725.1 Lachnospiraceae bacterium | reverse complement strand
AAAGGGCTATCGCCAAACGGTAAGGCAACGGACTCTGACTCCGTCATTTCAAGGTTCGAATCCTTGTAGCCCTGCTTTATAAGACATCCGAACTCACTTGTGGGTTCGGATGTTCTGCGTTTAGCCCTATTCCCAAAACTGCTTTCTTTGTGCTACAATGGGAAAGATAACAGAAGGAGTAAAATGAAATGTACAGTTTTAAGAGTAAGATCAGATATAGTGAAACGGACAGCTGCGGGAAGCTGACGTTAGAGTCCCTTTTAGATTATTTTCAGGACTGTTCGGCATTTCAGTCGGAATCTCTGGGCGTCGGATATGAATATATGCGGGAACGCAAACTGGTCTGGGTGCTTTCCTACTGGCAGATCGTGGTAGACAGGTTCCCGGATTTTTGCGAGGATGTGGAGATCGGCACTTTTCCCTACGGCTTTAAGGGGTGCCTCGGCCAGCGTAACTTCTTTATGAAAGACAGGGAGGGAAGGTTTCTTGCCAAGGCGGATTCTCTCTGGACGCTTATTGACATGGAACATTTTAAGCTGACCAATATTCCGCAGGATATTGCCTCCCATTACCGGGAGGAAGAAAAACTGCCCATGGAGTATGCCGGACGTAAGATTACAGTGCCGGACGGGGGAACGTTCCGGGAACAGATTACGGTAAATCCCCATCATCTGGATACGAACCAGCACGTAAATAACGGACAGTATGTCCGTATGGCTGCAGCTTACCTGCCGGAAGGATTTGAAATCAGGCAGATGAGGGTGGAGTACAGGAAGCAGGCAATGCTTAGGGATGTGCTGCATCTGTATGTGGCAGAGAGAGCATCAGAGGACGGGAAAGAGATCTATACGATATCCCTGCAGGACGAAGCAGGAAAAGCGTATGCCAATGTAGAGTTTACGGGAAGAAAGGAGCCTTGACGGCAAAATGATCAGATTAGGTGAGACACAGAAACTGACAGTGGTAAAGAGAACAGAATTTGGCGTGTATCTTGCAGAAGAGAATGAGGGTGAGGAAAGAGTACTGCTTCCCATAAAACAGGTGCCGGAAGGAACGCAGACAGGGGATGCGGTTGAAGTTTTTATTTACAGGGATTCAAAAGACCGCTTGATTTCCACGACACATACGCCGCTTCTTAAGATGGGGGAGGTGGCCAGGCTTACCGTTGCGGATGTGAATAAGTTTGGGGCTTTTTTAAACTGGGGACTGGAAAAAGATCTCTTCCTGCCTTTTAAGCAGCAGACGGTGAAGGTAAAAAAAGGGGATACCCCGCTGGTGTCTTTGTATATCGACAAAAGCAGCCGCCTGTGTGCCACCATGAATGTTTATGAGAATTTGCGGAAGGACAGCCCCTACGGGAAGGATGACCGGGTTACGGGGGTGGTTTATGAGACAAGCCCGAACTTTGGATTGTTTGTAGCTGTGGATGACAAATATTCTGCTTTGATTCCCAAAAAGGAAGTATACGGGGATATCAAAGTCGGGGATACGGTTACAGCCCGTGTAACCGGTGTGAAGGAAGACGGAAGACTGGACTTA
Source organism: Lachnospiraceae bacterium (assembly GCA_051888725.1). Taxonomy (GTDB): domain Bacteria; phylum Bacillota; class Clostridia; order Lachnospirales; family Lachnospiraceae; genus Acetatifactor. The sequence goes on along the minus strand of JBJFCA010000154.1, from coordinate 1,277 downwards.
AGCGTCAGGGAAAAGGCATATCTGCAGATTGAACAGGATGCGGAAAAGGTCTTAAGGGTACTGGACAGCTTTGACGGAGCCATGCCGTTTAACGATAAGGCATCCCCGGAGGTCATCCGCCGGGAAATGCAGATGAGCAAGAATGAATTTAAAAGAGCGGTGGGGCATTTACTGAAAAACGGAATGATAGAAATTGGAGAAAAAAGTATCCGAAGGAAGCCGTAAAACGGTACTTTTTGTTAAGAATGTCTAATTTTTTGTCCTTTTTGGGTAGATTTTTTTGTGAAAATAGATTAAAATGGTTTTTATCTATGAGAAACAGGACGGGTTAAGTATATGATATCAAACCAGATTTTACAAAATACCATTGAAGGGCTGAAGAATATCGCAAGAGTTGATTTTTGCGTCATGGATACGGAAGGGAAGGAAGTAGCTTCCACAACCGATATGCGCCATTGCTCCAAACAGGCGGCAGAGTTCGCATCTTCGTTTGCAGATTCCCAGGAGATACAGGGATATCAGTATATTAAGGTGATGGATGAGCAGCAGCCGGAGTACGTGCTGATTGCCGGCGGCAGTGGAGAGGATGTCTATACGATTGCAAAGATGGCAGCATTCCAGATTCAGAATCTGATGGTCGCTTATAAAGAGCGGTTTGATAAGGATAATTTTATCAAGAATCTGCTGCTTGACAACCTGCTTCTGGTAGATATCTACGGCAGAGCGAAAAAGCTGCATATTCAGACGGATACCAGCAGAGTCGTCATGATTGTGGAGTCGGAAAACGGCAAGGACAATAATGCACTGGAGCTGACCAGGGTACATATTGGAAGTAATGGAAAAGATTTCATTACCGCTGTGGACGAAAATAATGTTATAGTAGTAAAGGAACTGGGAGAGACGGAGGGTAACAAGGATATTGAGAAAATTGCCAAAGGACTGATTGCTTATCTGCAGAAAGAGGGCGTGGGCAACGTCCATGTGGCATACGGTACCATTATCCATGAGATTAAGGAAGTCAGCCGTTCTTATAAAGAAGCCAGGATGGCACTGGATGTGGGCAAAATCTTTTTTGATGAGCGAAATGTGATAGCCTACAGTGAACTGGGAATAGGCAGGTTGATTTACCAGCTGCCGATTCCGTTATGCAAAATGTTCATCAGGGAGATCTTTGGCGGCAAAAGTCCGGATGACTTTGATGAGGAAACGCTTACCACGATCAGCAAGTTTTTTGAAAACAGCCTGAACGTATCGGAAACCTCACGTCAGCTTTTTAT
>JBJFCA010000153.1:0-13491 GCA_051888725.1 Lachnospiraceae bacterium | reverse complement strand
ACAGATTATGTTGAAGGTACCGAAACTTCTCCTGTTGGCTATTTAGAAGGAATATTTATCGCGGAAACATACAGACATAACGGATATGCCAAAGAATTGCTAAAGGAATGCGAGAGTTGGGCAAAAGATAAGAAGTGTTCTGAATTTGCAAGTGACTGTGAATTGGACAATGTTGACAGTTTGAGATTTCACATGGCCATGGGATTTGAGGAAGCAAATAGGATTATCTGTTTTAGAAAGGATATTTAGCGCAAGATGGGTGTAAGATACGGAAAATCGGGATTTTTGAGACAAATAATATGTATTATTCTAAAATTTCATGTACAATTAGATAAATTAAGGGTTGACAGATACAGAAAAAGAAGATACAATATGACTTGCTTGCGGAAGTGCTGGAATTGGCAGACAGGCTAGATTCAGGTTCTAGTGTTGGCAACGACGTGAGGGTTCAAGTCCCTTCTTCCGCATAAAACCCTTGAATGTAAGTTCAAGGGTTTTTGTTGTATATAGACATAATCGGAAATATGAGGTAGATAGCATGATCAGAGTGACAGTCTGGAACGAGTATAAGCATGAGAGGGAGTATGAGGAAATCTGCCGGATTTATCCGGAAGGAATTCATGGATGCATAGCTGCATTCTTACAACAGGAGACGGAGTTTGACGTACAGACGGCAACCTTTTACCAGCCGGAGCACGGACTTACGGAAGAGGTGCTTGAGAATACGGATGTACTGATCATATGGAGTCATGCCCTGCAGGAAGAGTTTGAGGATACGGTAGCGGAACGTGTACAGAAGCATGTACTGTCCGGAATGGGGCTGATTGCCCTGCATTCTGCCCACTTTAGCAAAATCATGAAAAAGCTGATGGGAACCACCATGACTTTAAAGTGGCAGCATGGGCAGCAGGAAAACCTCTGGTGTATTGCCCCGACGCATCCTATTGCAGCAGGCATCCCGGAAAAAATTGTTCTGCCAAAAGAGGAAATGTACGGAGAGTTTTTTGATATTCCCAAACCGGATGATGTTGTATTTACCGGATGGTTCTCGGGTGGACAGGTCTTTCGCAGCGGCTGTACTTTTACAAGAGGCCTTGGCAAAATCTTTTATTTTCAGCCGGGACATGAGGAATATCCCATTTACCATATGCCGGAAATACAACAGATTATTAAGAATGCCGTACGGTTCTTAGCACCGCCTTTAAAACGGCGTAACCTTAAATGTGAGGAGGTAAAGGAGTGAAACTGTCCGTTTTTTACGATCATATACTCCAGGCATCCGCACAGACGGGAAAAGACGTACCGGTACTGCTGCAAGGGGTAAGGGATGCAGGCATAGAAGCTGTTGAGATCAATATGTCTTATCTTTGTGAAAATAATGATGTCTGTGCCATGCTTCAGGCAGCAGATTTAAAGGTAAGCTGTGTTTATGAGTTCTATCAGATGGACCAAAAGGATGAGACCGAAAAAGTAAAGCGGCATATAGAAACCGCACAGAAAGCAGGGTCCGGGAAGATTCTTGTGGTACCGGGGTTCCTTTCGGATGGGGAAGCAGAGGAAATGAAAGTGTGTTTTCCTGACTATGAAAAGACCGATTTCTTTTTATCCGGAAACGACCTGGTACTTAGGATGGCAGACGGACTGGCGGCTGCCACGGAATACGGCAGGGATGCAGATGTTTGCGTGACAGTGGAGGATTTTGATGATATTCATTCCCCTTTGTCCGGCATGAATGGTCTGTACTGGTTTCTGAATCGGATACCGGGGCTTGGGGGCACATTTGATACGGGAAATTTTATTGTGCAGAAGGAAGATGTAAAAAAGGCATGGGAATTATTAAAGAAAAGAATCGTACATATTCATTGTAAGGACCGCGGCGTAAAGCCGTTAGCAGTAGGAGACGGGTATATTCCCATGAAGGAACTGCTTACAGCATTTGAAAAAGAGCATTATGAAGGGTATCTTGCAATTGAGCATTTTGACGCGTCATGCCAGGAGACATGTATGAAGCGGTCAGCAGATTTTTTAAGGAGAAGGGTGAAAACAGATGAAGTATATTAAATTAATGGAAAATGGGATTCATATTGTATTTGGAATTACGGAAAAAAATCAGATTAAGCTCCTGCACTTTTCCTCTGCAGAATTTCAGGAAGAGGATTTGTGCAAATTCGGACCGGAATGTAAGGAAGAGGATTTGGGAAGAAAGAATCAGTTTTTAGATGAGGCATTCCAGCTTGTGCAGGTAAGTCTCTCCGGGTATGACCGTCCCTATGAAAAGCACGGCAATAAACATATTGTCACAGCACCGGGATATCTTCTTACCTATGCGGGTATGGAGGATACCGTGAATGAACTGGGAAGAAAGCTTATCATATATCAGGAGGACAGGGAAGTTACCCATGTACGTGTGGAGACGGTGATGCAGTTTTACAACGGCACTTCCGTAGTCCGCATGTGGAATACCGTGACCAATGAAGGGGAAGAGATGCAGACTCTTGAGTATCTTTCTTCATTCTGTTATACGGGAATTGAAAAAGAGGGAAAAGGCTCTTCGGATGACAAGATGCGGGTGCGGATTCCCTATAACGGATGGCAGAAGGAAATGAGCATCAAAGAATACACGTTTGGAGACCTGGGGCTTGCACAGACGCAGCCCGGGGTATACCAGCGGACTTCCCAGGTGCTGGAGGTAACGAACACCGGTAACTGGTCAAGTAAGAAATATCTGCCGTTTGGATATGTTGCCAATACGGAGGCTCACAGCAGCCTTTTCTGGCAGATTGAGCACAATGGCTCCTGGCATTATGAGATCAGTGATCAGAACACACACTTTTATGTCTGCGTGAGCGGTCCCACGGAGGTTCAGTCCCATTGGTTCAAAAATCTCCAGCCGAAAGAATCATTTACTTCCGTTCCGGTTGCAGTGGGTGTGGCAACCGATTCCTTTGAGGAGGCTGTGGGTGAGCTTACAAAGTACCGTCGCCTGATTCGCAGGCCTAATGCGGATGATGAGAACCTGCCGGTGATTTTTAATGATTATATGAACTGCCTGTTTGGTGATCCGACCACGGAGAAAGAGCTACCGCTCATTGATGCGGCAGCAGAGTGTGGCTGTGAATATTATGTGATAGATGCCGGCTGGTACGCACCGGGACAGTGGTGGGATAGCGTCGGCGAATGGCAGGAATGCAGGGAGCGTTTTCCGGGCGGCATTAAGGAAGTAACAGATTACATACGAAAGAAGGGAATGATCCCCGGCGTCTGGCTGGAACTGGAGGTCATGGGAATCAATTGTGAGAAAGCAAAGAGAGTGCCGGATGACTGGTTCTTTGTGCGTCATGGCAAAAGAGTCTTTGACAGAAGCCGCTACCAGCTTGATTTCCGTAATCCCGAGGTAATTGCCCATGTCAATGAAGTGATTGACCGGGTAGTAAATGAGTATGGGGTCGGCTATATCAAGATGGATTACAATATTGAACCGGGAATCGGCACGGAGCTTGGTGCAGAGAGCGTCGGAGAGGGTATGCTTGAGCATGAAAAAGCCTATCTTAGCTGGCTGGATGATGTCTTTGCCCGTTATCCTAAGCTGGTGATCGAGAACTGTTCCAGCGGTGGACTTCGGATTGATTATGCCCTGCTTTCCCGTTACAGTATCCAGTCTACTTCGGATCAGGAGGATTACCGTAATTATGCAACGATTGCCGCAAATGCAGCGGTGGGTGTAACGCCGGAACAGGCTGCTGTCTGGTCCTATCCCATGCGTCAGGGGGATAAGGAAGAGGTGATTTACAACATGATCAATGCCATGCTTCTTCGCATTCACCAGAGCGGCCATCTGGCAGAACTTCCAAGAGAGCGGAAAGAGCTGATTAAGGAAGGAATTGCCTGCTATAAAAAGATACGTTCGGACATCAGAATTGCCATTCCTTTTTATCCGCTGGATATTGCAGATAACGAAGACCTGTGGGTCTGCGCCGGATTACAGCTGGAGGATAAGGCTTACCTTGCCGTGTGGAAACGTAAGATGGAAGGGAAAAACAATAAAAGAAGGCAGCAGTGCGGCACTGCTTTAAGCGAAACAACATTGTCGATTCCCTTAAGCAGTCTGCCTTTTGCAGAAAACGGTGTACAGGTTTCCTGTATTTATCCGCAGAAGGAAGCAACTGATTTTACAGTAAATAAAGATATCCTGACCGTGTGCTTTGAGAAGCCGGTGATGGCAAGATTATTTGAAATAACGGCAAATTAAAGTCTCCCATTTTGCTGCCGGAATTCATGAGGAGAGCACCCTAAGGTGTTCTTAAACTGACGGTTAAAATTGGAAAGATTGTTATAACCGCAGTGAAAAGCAATTTCCGCAATGCTTCTTTTGGTATCGGTTAAAGCCTCACAGGCAGCATTGATCCGTAACTGCCGAAGATGATCAATGGCACTGACTCCGACAGCTTTTTTAAAACAGCTCATAAAGTAACTTTGGCTTAAGCTTGTAAGGGCTGCAAGTTGTTCAATGGTGATATTTTCCTGAAAGTTTTTTCCCATATATTCGAGGGCAGGGCGGATGATTTCACTATAGCTGACTTCGTTCTTTTTACGGCAGATGATGTTATCCCCCTGTTCTAACAGCCAGAATAACCGCAGAAGTTCACTCTTTAATAATAAGTCTGACTGGGAAAGATTATTGTGGGCACAGGAAAAAATCAGATCGGCGGAAGCCTTTATATTCCGGTAATCCGGCATGTCCGGTGATATGTGCGGTTCAAGCTTCATACTCCCGTTTATCAGAGGCCGGATACATTCAGTCGTGCAACGGTCGCTGTTTAGTGCACCAAGCATAGCCGGATGAAATACAAAAGCATCAAGATAGAGGTTGTTGTCCGGTACCGGGTAAGCCGCGTGCAGCATATTGGGAGGCAGAATCAGAAGGTCTCCCTCTGTGACCGTTACTCTGTCATCCCCACAAATGAATTCCCCTTTGCCGGACAGTATATAGCCAATTTCAAATTCACTGTGCCAGTGCATGGGAATGTTGGGGAAACTATCCGGAATGCGGCATTCGTAGCAACTGTATGGAATTCGCGTTGTGCTGTGCTGTCTCTTTTCTTCAGTCTGTTTGTTTGGAATCATTTTTCCTCCAAAATAGGATTGTATCAGTTTTTCGTAGTATTTTAGTAGCTTTATTTGATGAATAATAGTATTTTATCACTATAGAAACGGATTCACAAGAAAAATACCAAAATAAAACAATCGGTATAATGATGGAGGAGAAGGCATATGAGATTTGAAAACGACAATGGAGCATTGGTGTGTTATCATCAGGGCGAAACATTAAGAATTGAAGCATGGGGGAAAGACTCTTTTCGTGTACGTGCTTCCATGCATCCGCAGTTTACCGGAAATAACTGGGCTTTGACGGAGGAGGTTGAGCCGCAAAAGGCCAGTGTGGTGATTGCAGAAGAAGATCACTGGGTTGGAGACGGTACAATTGACAAAAGAGAAATTGCAACCATAGTAAACGGACGCATCAAGGCAGTGGTCAACTTTGTGGGTATTATATCCTTTTACAGGGATGAACAGCTGATTTTACGTGAGTATTTCCGCTCTTATGACGGAACACTGTCAAGAGAAAGCAGATGTCTTAAGGTAATTAACCGTGAATGGAAAGGCATTATCGGAGGAAGCGAGTACTCCCTGAACCTTAAGTTTGAAAGTAACAAAGATGAAAAAATATTCGGAATGGGGCAGTATCAGCAGGACTGCATGGATTTAAAAGGCTGTGTGCTGGAACTGGCACAACGCAATTCTCAAATTTCCGTGCCTTTTGCGGTTTCTTCTCTGGGTTATGGCTTTTTATGGAACAATCCTGCTGTCGGACGAGTTTCTTTCGGTAAAAACTATACAGAGTGGATCGCTAAAGCAACTAAGGAACTGGATTACTGGATTACAGTTGCTGATACTCCCAAGCAGATACTTTTTCATTACACAGCCGTTACGGGCCGTGCTGAAATGTTCCCGGAGAATCTGATGGGACTGTGGCAGTGCAAGCTTCGTTACCGGACCCAGGACGAGGTTCTGACCGTTGCACGTCAGTATCAGAAGGAAGGTATCAAAATTGACCAGATCGTGATTGACTTTTTCCACTGGACACTTCAGGGCGACTGGAAATTTGACAAGAAGTATTGGCCGGATCCTAAGGCAATGGTGGATGAACTGCACGAGATGGGTATCAGGGTCATTGTATCTGTATGGCCATCTGTGGATCGTAAGAGTGAAAATTTTGGACCGATGATGGAACAGGGGCTGCTCATCAGAACGGAACGTGGAGCTGCCCAGACATATGATTATCAGGGAGATTGCGTGGAAATTGACCCATTCAACCCGAAAACCAGGCAATATGTCTGGGAGGTATGTAAAAAGAATTATTATGATTATGGCATTGATGCCTTCTGGCTGGATAATTCGGAGCCGGATTACGGTGTCTATGATTTTGAAAATTACCGTTATATAGACGGACCGGCACTGGAAATCAGTAATATTTATCCGCAGATGTACAGCAGGGTATTTTATGATGAAATGAGCCGGCTAAATAATGGCCCGGTCGTAAATCTGCTTCGTTGTGCATGGGCAGGCTCCCAGAAATACGGAAATGTGGTATGGTCAGGAGATGTACCGAGTACCTTTGAGGCATTTGCCGATCAGATTCAGTGTGGCCTGAATATGGGACTTGCAGGCATTCCCTGGTGGACAACAGATATCGGAGGATTTATGACGGATGATGTGGAGGATCCTGACTTCCGTCAGCTTCTGATTCGCTGGTATCAGTTTGCGGTTTATTCTCCTGTGCTTCGTATGCATGGAGACCGGGGCCCCTACAATATTCCGGCGCTGGATGACAGAGACTGGGGCGGCGGATACCTGCACACCGGACAGCCCAATGAACTCTGGAGCTATGGGGAAGAAAACTATGCGATTATGAAGAAATATTACAACATCCGTATGGACATGCACGATTATATTAAGAAGCTGTATGAGGAAGCCCATGTTAACGGTTCCCCGCTGCTGCGTGCAATGTTTTACGAATTCCCTCAGGATGCAAAATGCTGGGAACTGCAGGATCAGTATATGTTTGGCGACAAATATTTAGTGGCACCGGTTTTACATCTGAATGAATTCAGACGTAAGGTATATCTGCCGGAAGGAAAGTGGGTGCTGACTTCCACCGGAGAAATTTATGATGGAAGCAGAACCGTTGAGGTGGATGCCCCCATTGAATATATGCCTGTATTTGCCAGAATGTAATCTTAAAAATTCCTTGCTTAACAGATTGATTTTTATCTGATTAAGTGGTATATTATGCAAATAAATGCATGAAAATGCATGATATACAGGAGGAAAGTTATGAAAAAGTTATTGGCAATCGTATTAACATGTGTAACTGCAGTTGCAACACTTGCAGGCTGCGGTAGTGAAAAGAGTGCTTCAGGTACAAAACAGGCAAAGGTCATTGATGTGGACCTGACCGAAGAAGAATATGCATTTGGTGTAGACAAAACACAGCCTGAACTGCTTGCAAAGACAAATGAGTTTATTGCAGAAATCAAAGCGAACGGTACGTTTGATGAAATCTGCGACCGTTATTTCGGTTCCGGTACTCCCGTAGGGGTACAGTCCGCTGCATTGGATGATTCCAAAGATCAGCTGGTAGTAGCTACCAACGCCGCATTTGAGCCTTTCGAATATATGCAGGGCGACAGCTACTATGGTATCGACATGGAAATTGCAGCTGCACTTGCTGAGTATCTTGGCAAGGAACTGGTAATCCAGAATATGGACTTTGATGCCGTATGTCTTTCTGTAGGTCAGCAGAAGTGTGATATTGCAATGGCCGGTCTTACCATCAAGGAAGACAGAAAGGAATATGTAGATTTTACCGATCCTTATTACAGTGCCTCCCAGAGACTGATTACCCTTGCCTCCGATACAGACTTTGATGACTGCAAGGATGCTGCAGCAGTGGAAGAGAAACTGAACGAAAAGATTGCTGCAGGCAGCGTTAAGATTGGTGTACAGAACGGTACTACCGGTCAGTTCTATGTAGAAGGTGATGAAAGCTGGGGATTTACCGGATTTGACGGCGTGGAAAGTGTCGCATATAAGAATGGTTCCCTTGCAGTACAGGATCTTTTAAACGGAAATATTCAGTACGTAATCATCGACTCTGCACCTGCTAAGTGTATTACTGACTCAATGAACAAAATGCAGTAAATAAAAGCAAGCTGTCTGAACAGAAAGGTACACGAAGAAATTCATGGGCAATTTTAATCTGAAGCTGGAAAAATTCATCGATATATTCATAGAGCAGAATGGCTATGTAAAAGTAGTGGAAGGTCTGAAAAATACGGTAATCATTGCGGTAATCGGTCTTTTGATCGGTATTGTAATCGGTACCCTGATTGCAACCGTAAGGGTAGTGCCGAAATATAAGCTCTTTCCCAGAATCCTGAATGCAATCTGCAGCTTTTACGTAGGTTTGTTCCGTGGAACTCCCATGGTGGTGCAGCTGCTGGTATTTTATTATGTTATGCTGCCTATCTTAGGTTTAAAAATGACAGGTGTTGAGGTATCTATTCTGGTGTTCGGATTAAACAGCGGTGCCTATATTTCGGAGAACATGCGAAGTGGTATTCTTTCTGTGGATCACGGACAAATGGAAGCAGGGCGTGCCGTGGGTTTAAGCTTTGGTACTACCATGATGAAAATTGTGATTCCGCAGGCAATTAAAAATATACTCCCCACTTTGGGAAATGAGTTTATTGCTTTAATCAAAGAAACCTCTGTTGTCAGCTTTGTGGGTGCAGCGGATCTGTACGTTGCGTTCAACTACATAGGCAGCAACAGTTATGAATTCATGGTTCCCTACCTGGTAATGGCGATTATTTATATTGTAATTGTCCTGATTATCAGTGCCGGTATCAAATGGATGGAAAGGAGCCTGAGAAAAAGTGATAGACGTCATTAACCTGAAAAAGAAATTTGGAGATACGGAAGTCTTAAAGGGTATTAACCTGACTGTCAACAAAGGTGACGTTGTCGTGGTAATCGGGCCTTCCGGTTCCGGAAAAAGTACTTTTTTAAGATGCTTAAACTGTATGGAGGATCCCACTGAGGGTCAGATCATATTCAATGGTGTGGATATTGCGGACATGAATGTGGATATCAATATCCACAGAAGACATATGGGAATGGTGTTCCAGCACTTTAATCTGTTTAACAATAAAACAGTCCTGCAGAACATTACTCTTGCTCCCGTTCATGTCAGATGTCAGGATTTGAGAAAAGCAAAGCGGAAGAACTTTTTTACCCGCATTGCCAATGTGTTCAGACCTGCAAAAGAAAAGAAGGAATTACTGCCGATTACAACGAGTCGCGCACAGATAAAAGAAGAAGCAAAAGAAGATGCGATGAACCTGCTTACAAGAATTGGCCTGCAGGATAAGGCGGATGTGTATCCGTCCACGCTTTCCGGTGGTCAGAAGCAGAGAGTTGCTATTATCAGAAGCCTTGCCATGAAGCCGGATGTCATTCTTTTTGATGAGCCTACCAGTGCACTGGATCCGGAAATGGTCGGGGAAGTGCTGGATTTGATGAAGGCACTCACCAAAGAAGGCATGACAATGATTATCGTAACCCATGAGATGGGCTTTGCCAAAGAAGTAGCCACAAGCGTTGTATTTATGGATGACGGTCAGATTCTGGAAAGTGCGCCGCCGGCTGAGCTTTTCGGAAATCCGAAGAATGGCAGACTGAAAGAATTCTTATCAAAAGTTCTGGTATAAAAAACACCCATGAGATTGTCCAAGGGACAGTCTTATGGGTGTTTTTATGATAGGCATAGGGCCGGCATTTTTTAAGAAGCTGATGCTGTCTGTAAGCAGGCAGTTATGGATTCCCTGGAAGCATTGACACTGCCCTGAATCATTTGGGAAGAGCCGCCGCATTTGGCAGACAATTTTTCACGAAGTATCGGTGTAAGCTGTGCACAGTCAGCCTCTTGTCCCGCACCGATGATAAAGGTATAGCCGTCCGCATCATTTCCATTGAAAATGCCGGAGAAACCGGGATAGGATGCTGTCAGGTCATTGACGGCATTACGGAGTGCTTTGGTATCCATGGATTCCGCAAACAGAAAGGCGTTAGGTGAAACCGCAGGAGAGGGCAGTGAGGACAAGAAAGCGGAAAGCAACTTTTCCTGCAGGGCATTGATACGCTGTTGTTTCTCAAAGCTTTCCTGTTTCTGGTGCTCGACCGCTTCCGGAAGCTTTTCGTAAGGAACGGAAAGACTTGCACTTAAGGTATTTAAGACAGATAAGTTGTCACCAAAAAACTTCAGTGCACGCATGCCGCACAGGATTGTCAGGCGCATGCCGCCGCGGTGAGCCATAAATTGTGTGATTTTAATCAGACCGATCTGTCCGGTCATATCCACATGGGGTGCACAGCAGGCACAAAGGTCTATGCCGGGGATTTCCACCAGGCGGACCGGTCCTTCAATTTCAATCTTGCTGCGGTAGGTAAGCATTTTCAACTCATCTGTGGAAGGAAAGAAAGCTTTTACGGGAAGATTTGAAAATACAACCTTGTTGGCTTCCTGTTCTAAACTTACAATATCTTCCAAAGTCAGAGGACCGTTAACGTCCAGAGTGGTATAATCGCCGCTTAAGTGAAAACCGACATTATCATAGCCAAATTTGCTGTGGATAAGTCCGGAAAGGATGTGTTCTCCCGTATGCTGCTGCATATAGTCAAAGCGCTGTGCCCAGTCCACGCTGCCCTGTACTTTTTCCGAAACAGGAAGGGGATTTGCAAGCATGTGGGTAATGGTTCCGTCCTTACCGATGGAAACATGCAGTATGGGATTCCCGTTTAGGAAGCCTTTGTCACATCCCTGGCCGCCCTCTTCGGGAAAAAAGGCTGTTCTGTCAAGGCTTACGGCATACTTGCCGCTTTCCGGATCTTTATCACAGGATAATACCGTGGCTTCAAATTCCGTAATGTGCGGGTCTTTATCGTAAATTTTATCTGTCATGGCAGACCTCATTTCTGCACACTAAGGTGCAATTTTTATATGGCATATTATAAAAGAAAAAACCGCTTTTTGGCAATAGAAAATCAGTTGAATCACAAAAACACATATGATATAATAAAACGATTATGCGAAGAGGAAAGCAGGAATAGAAGGCATAAAGAAATATGCAGAGAGGAGCATGTATGAAGGCATTTTTAATCTTGGAAGACGGAACAGTGTTTGAAGGGACCCATATCGGTGCTGAAAAGGAAATTATCAGTGAGATCGTATTCAACACTTCAATGGCAGGATATTTAGAGGTGTTGACGGATCCTTCTTATGCAGGACAGGCAGTGTGTATGACCTATCCTTTGATCGGTAATTACGGTGTCTGCAGGGAGGATTGCGAATCGAAAAAACCCTGGCCGGATGGATTTATTGTGCGGGAATTATCAAGAGTCCCAAGTAATTTCAGATGTGATATCAGTATTCAGGAGTACCTTGCCGAAAACGGCGTTCCCGGTATTGCAGGAATCGATACCAGGGCACTGGTCAGAATTTTAAGGGAGAAAGGAACCATGAACGGCATGATTACCACCAATGCCGACTACGACTTAGAAGAGATTCTTCCAAAATTAAAAGCATATACAACAGGAAATGTAGTGGAAAAGGTGACCTGCCGGGAAAAATACACCATGGCACCGTCGAAGGATCTTTCCGAGAACGGTCCTATTTCCGGCTCTGCAGTTTTTGTAAAAGAAGATTATGAGGCGGGCAGGAGAGAAATGCGTCCGTCCATGGTGAAGGAATTAAACGGTGCGGGGCTTAAGGTAGCACTGATGGATTTTGGTGCCAAAAGAAATATTCCTCATTCTCTCTGCCAGAGAGGCTGCGAAGTGACGAACTATCCCGCACAGACCAAAGCGGAAGAAATCATTGCGGATGCACCGGACGGCATCATGCTTTCCAACGGACCGGGAGATCCCAAGGAATGCAGCGATATTATTAAAGAGATTAAAAAGCTGTATGATACCGATATTCCTATTTTCGCAATCTGCTTAGGACATCAGCTGATGGCGCTTGCCACAGGAGCAGATACCCACAAATTAAAATACGGACACAGAGGCGGCAACCATCCCGTGAAGGATCTTGCTACCGGAAGAGTGTATATTTCTTCCCAGAACCACGGCTATGTGGTAGATACGGACAATCTGGACCCGAAGATTGCGGTACCTGCCTTTATCAATGTCAATGACGGCACCAATGAAGGCTTGTCCTATACCGGAAAGCGGATTTTTACCGTACAGTACCATCCGGAAGCATGCCCCGGACCCCAGGATTCCGGTTATTTGTTTGACAGATTTATTGATATGATGAAGGAAGCAAAGGAAGGAGGAAACAAAAATGCCTAAGAATCCCAACGTAAAACGCGTTATGGTCATTGGATCCGGTCCTATTGTCATCGGCCAGGCAGCAGAATTCGACTATGCAGGAACCCAGGCCTGCCGTTCCTTAAAGGAAGAGGGCGTGGAGGTTATTCTGGTCAATTCCAATCCCGCTACCATCATGACGGACAGGGATATTGCTGATAAGGTTTATATTGAACCTCTTACCATTAAAGTGTTGGAACAGATTATTGAAAAAGAGAAGCCTGACTCCATTCTGCCTACGCTTGGCGGACAGGCAGGCTTAAACTTAGGTATGGAGCTGGAGGAATCCGGTTTCCTTGCTTCCCATCATGTGAAGCTGCTTGGTACGACGGCAGCAACCATCCGAAATGCGGAGGGCCGTCAGGAATTTAAGGATTTGATGGAAAGAATCGGAGAACCCTGTGCCGCTTCCAAGGTCGTGGAGAACGTGGAAGACGGCGTGGAATTCACAAACCAGATCGGATATCCGGTCGTACTTCGTCCTGCTTATACCCTGGGTGGCTCCGGCGGCGGTATTGCACACAACAGAACCGAGCTGGAGGAGATTCTGGAAAACGGTTTAAGACTTTCCCGTGTGGGACAGGTACTGGTGGAAAGGTGCATTGCCGGCTGGAAAGAAATCGAATATGAAGTAATGCGTGACAGTGCCGGTAACTGCATCACGGTATGTAACATGGAAAATATTGACCCCGTGGGTGTGCATACCGGTGATAGTATCGTCGTGGCACCTTCCCAGACCTTAAGTGATAAAGAATACCAGATGCTTCGAAGCTCTGCACTGAATATCATCAATGAGCTTGGTATCACAGGTGGATGTAACGTACAGTTTGCCCTGCATCCCACCAGCTTTGAATATTGTGTTATTGAAGTAAATCCCCGTGTGAGCCGTTCTTCTGCACTGGCTTCCAAGGCAACGGGCTATCCCATTGCCAAAGTAGCAGCCAAGATTGCACTGGGTTATACACTGGATGAAATCAAGAATGCCATTACCGGCAAAAC
>JBJFCA010000152.1:0-13536 GCA_051888725.1 Lachnospiraceae bacterium | reverse complement strand
TGATAAAGCATACGTGACAAAGCATACGTGACAGAATAAATGGTAGAAGAGAAAGATACCAAATGGCATAGTGGTATAAGAAGGTAAAGAAAGGAAATGATTATGGAAGAATTATTGGAGATTTTGAAAGACTTACATCCGGATGTGGATTTTGAAACCTGCACGGATCTGGTGGATGGCGGAATCCTGGATTCCTTCGACATCGTAACGTTGATAACGGAAATCAACGATACCTTTGACGTGGCAATCAGTGCCAATGAGATTGTACCGGAGAATTTCAACAGCGCACAGGCTTTGTATGAGCTGATTGAAAGTAAAATGGATGCCGAGGATTAAAAATGTTATTTACATCATATGAATTTTTACTTTTTTTAGGGATTGTATTTGTACTCTACTATACAATTCCTAAAAAAATGCAGTGGAAGTTTCTGCTGCTTGCAAGCTATGTTTTTTACTTTATAGCCGGACATACCTACCTTTTTTACATAGCAGCTACAACGGTGACCACGTATTTTGCGGCAAAAAAGATACAGGACAGGAAAGATGCGTTTCAGGTTTCCTTTGATGCCGTGAAAAAGGATCTTACCAGAGAAGAAAAAAAGCAGAAGAAGGACGCTGAGAAGAAACATCAGTTTCATATACTGCTTATTTGCATGCTTTTTAATTTAGGAATTCTGGCAGTGGTGAAATATACCAATTTTACCATATCCAACATCAATGGCATATTGCATTCCTTCGGCAGTGAGAAAACACTTTCCTTTGTAAACCTTGTACTGCCTATGGGCATTTCTTTTTATACCTTCCAATCCGTGGGATATCTGATTGATGTGTATCAGGGTAAAATTAAGGCAGAGCGGAATCTTTTTAAGTTTGCGCTGTTTGTATCCTTTTTCCCGCAACTGGTCCAAGGCCCCATCAGCCGGTTCGGGGATTTATCCCAGTCACTGTTTGCGGAACACAAAGCAGATTTTCATACGATTACTTTAGGTTTACAACGTATCCTTTGGGGATTTTTTAAGAAGTTAGTGATTGCCGACAGGATGCTTGTGGCAGTAAATACCATTATACATGACCCGGTTACCTATGATGGCGCATTTGCCTTTGTAGGTATGCTTTTTTATGCCCTGGAGCTGTATGCAGATTTTACCGGCGGTATTGACATTACGATTGGTGTTGCCCAGACGCTTGGTATTACCGTTACGGAGAACTTCAGACGACCTTACTTTTCCAAAAGTATCAAGGAGTACTGGAAACGCTGGCACATTACCATGGGAACCTGGTTTACGGACTATATTTTTTATCCCTTGTCTATTTGCAAATCCATGCAGAAACTCTCCAAGTTTTCGAGAAAGCATTTTGGGGAACAGATCGGCAAACGGATTCCGGTATATCTGGCATCCTTTATCGTGTGGTTTACTACCGGTATCTGGCATGGAGCCAGCTGGAACTTCATTGCCTGGGGCATTGGCAACTTTGTGGTAATCATGATTTCCCAGGAGTTAGAGCCTCTTTACTACCGCTTTCATGAAAAATTTCATGTGCAGGGTAAAACCTGGTTTAAAATGTTCCAGGTCGTAAGAACCGTTCTTCTGATGAGTTGTCTGAGAATGTTTGACTGTTACCGGGACGTACCGTTAACATTTAAAATGTTTGGCTCCATGTTTACAAACTTTTCTGTCAGCAGACTGACAGGTGCTGCTTTCTTAGGGTTAGGACTTTCAGCCTGGGATTACGGTATCCTGCTTGTGGGTACCCTGCTTTTATTCACCGTGAGCATGATTGGCAGAAGCGGCAGCGTGCGGGAAAAAATTGCGGGACTGCCCTTCCCGGTGCGCTTTGTCGTCTGGTACGGCCTGTTTTTAGCCGTGCTGATTTTTGGCGCATACGGTATCGGATACAGTGCAAGCCAGTTTATCTATAACCAGTTTTAGGCTGCAATGGAAAGTCAAGTTAAGTTAAGGAATGGATTCCACAGAAGGATTCGACAGGAATCCGGAAGCCGGAAATGAGGATATTTATGACAGATACAGAAAACATAAAAGGAGAGGAAACAACCTTGGAGCAGGATATAACCTTGGATCAGGAAACCGCCCCGGGAAAGATAAACACTCCGGGAAAGATAAACGCTCCGGGAAAGAAAACTGCCCCGGGAAAGAAAACCTCCCTGGCAAAAAGAACAGGGTGTATCCTGCTTTGCTTCGTTATCATTGTGACAAGCCTGTGGTTTATACAGCAGCTTTTTATGCCCAAATATATGCATGACATTGTAGAGGGCGCCATGATTGCAGAGTATTATAAGGAGGAACCGGATCATGACGTGGTCTTTGTGGGTGACTGCGAGCTTTACGAAAACATCAGTCCCCAGGTGCTCTGGGATGAGTATGGAATTAACAGCTACATCAGGGGCAGCGCCCAGCAGCTCATCTGGCAGTCCTATTATCTGATGGAAGAGACTTTAAAATATGAAAAGCCCAAGGTGATGGTATTTAACGTACTTTCCTTAAAATACAATGAACCGCAGAAAGAAGCCTATAACCGCATGACGCTGGACGGGATGCGCTGGTCCGTGTCCAAGGTGCATTCCATACAGGCATCCATGATGCCGGAGGAAAACTTTATTGAATATGTATTTCCCATCTTACGGTACCATTCCCGTTATGATTCCCTGACGGCGGATGATCTTACTTATCTTCTCAAAAAAGATGCCGTTACCCATAATGGTTATTATATGAGAGTGGATGTAAAGCCGGCAGAAAATGTACCGGAAGGAAAGCCCCTGGGAGATTATCGCTTTGGGGATAATGCCATGTCCTATCTTGAAAAAATGGTGACGCTTTGCGAGGAAAACGGTGTGGAGCTGGTGCTGGTAAAAGCCCCCAGCCTGTATCCGTACTGGTATGATGAATGGGAAGAGCAGGTAGAAGTATTTGCAAAAGAGCATAATTTGAAGTATTATAATTTTCTGGAGGCTACGGAAGAGATCGGTCTGGATTTTTCCACCGATACGTATGACGCCGGACTACACTTAAATTTATCCGGTGCGGAGAAGCTGTCCCGTTATTTGGGAAGGATCCTTACGGAAGAATGCGGCTTAAGAAGCCGCAGAGGAGAAGAAGCGCTGGAGCAGTCCTGGGACATAAAAAGAGCTGCCTATGAGGCGGATATTGCGGCGCAGTATGCCGCTTTGGCAGACGATAAGCAGAAGTAAACAGCAGAATATCGGGCTACAGGATTTGCGAGGAGAAAGGCAAGGTTATGGTTATGAAAAAAAGATTATTTGCAGCAATATTAGGTATTGCTCTGGTACTAAGTATGACCGGATGCGGAAATGATGAGGTAAAAGTAATCAGCAATGGTGAAGCTGTGAAGAATACGGAAACAGCCGCGGAAGGGGAAGCTACGGCAGGAGAGGCCGCTGCAGGCAGCAATGCAGGTAACGGTGAAGAAGAGGCAGGAGCCACAGACGGGCAGGATACTGCAGAGTTAAAGGGGTATGTTTTTACGGCAGACGGCGTATCCTTTACAGTAGATATGGAGATGGCACCGGTTCTTGCTGTGCTGGGTGAACCTGTCAGTTATTTTGAGGCAGAAAGCTGCGCCTTCAAGGGACTGGATAAAATATACACATACAGTCATTATGAGGTGGATACCTATCCGGAGGGAGATAAGGATATGATTTCCACCATTATCTTAAAAGATGATCTGATATCCACACCGGAAGGTCTGGCGCTTGGTATGACGCAGGCAGATATGGAAACTGTTTACGGTACGGAGTATGAGATGAAAGGGAATATGTTCGTATATACAAAGGATGGTATGCACCTGTCTGTTTTAGTGGAGAACGGCCTGATTACTTCCATT
Source organism: Lachnospiraceae bacterium (assembly GCA_051888725.1). Classification (GTDB taxonomy): domain Bacteria; phylum Bacillota; class Clostridia; order Lachnospirales; family Lachnospiraceae; genus Acetatifactor. The sequence goes on along the minus strand of JBJFCA010000152.1, from coordinate 9,675 downwards.
GAATATGATTCCGCTGTTTTAGATACCGCAAATTGATCCGGGGGTGTGTCGTAATCGTATTATGCCGGTTGTAAAAAAGGAGGATGAAATGTCAAAGAAGAGGATGCTGTTCATCATCAACCCCCTTTCGGGAAAAGGAAAGATAAAAGGACATCTGGTAAGCATACTGGATATTTTTATTAAAAACGGATATGAAGTGACCGTGCATATCACGCAGGAACGGGGAGATGCCATGCGTGTGGCATGCCACTGCGAAGATTGCTACGACAGAATCGTCTGCTGTGGGGGTGACGGTACGCTGGATGAAGTAGTATCAGGCGTGGTGAAGAGCGGCAGACAGATTGAGATCGGTTACATTCCTGCGGGCAGCACCAACGATTTCGCCAACAGTCTGAAACTTCCCAAAACCATGAAAAAGGCGGCAGCGGTAGCGGCAACGGGAGCGGTATTTCCCTGTGATGTGGGAAGCTTCAACAGTGATGTATTTGTATATGTGGCAGCATTCGGCATGTTTACGGAAGTATCCTACGATACGGATCAGAGCTTAAAAAATGCACTGGGACATCTGGCTTATCTGTTAAAAGGTGTGCAGAGTCTGACCTCAATTAAATCATACGGTATGAAGTTTGAATATGAAGATCAGGTAATTGAAGGGAAATTTATTTACGGCATGATTACCAATTCCGTTTCCGTGGGCGGTTTTAAGAAACTGACCGGAAACAATGTGGAATTAAATGACGGAGAACTGGAAGTAACGCTCGTAAGACAGCCGGAAAATCTGCAGGATATGAACCGTATTATTACGGCACTGATCGAACGGAATCCCAACAATGAGTTTATCTACTGGTTTAAAACTTCCAGACTGAAAATTACGTCCGATGAGGAAATTGCATGGACACTGGATGGTGAGTTTGGCGGAGATCATAAGGAGGTTTTGATTGAAGACCATAAGGAAGCCATTTCCATTATCGTATAAATACAGAAAGACTATTCCCTTTTTTCACAAAATGGGTTAAAATAAGTCCAAAAGAAAACAAACAGGAGGTATCACAATGTTAGTAACAGCAACAGAAATGCTTAACAAAGCAAAAGCAGGCCATTATGCAGTAGGACATTTCAATATCAACAATCTGGAATGGACGAAGGCAATTCTCAGCACCGCACAGGAATTAAACTCCCCGGTTATCCTGGGTGTGTCTGAAGGTGCAGGTAAATATATGGGTGGTTATCATGCAATCGTCGGCATGGTAAACGGACTGCTTCAGGATATGAATATTACGGTTCCTGTAGCACTTCATCTGGATCACGGTTCATTCGAAGGCTGCTATAAGTGTATCGAAGCAGGTTTCTCTTCCATTATGTTTGACGGTTCCCATTACTCCATCGAGGAAAATATTGAGAAGACCAAGCAGCTGGTTGCCGATGCACATGCGAAGGGACTTTCCATTGAAGCAGAAGTTGGTTCCATCGGTGGTGAAGAAGACGGCGTAATCGGTATGGGTGAATGTGCAGATCCCAACGAATGCAAGCAGATCGCTGATCTGGGTGTAGATTTCCTGGCAGCAGGTATTGGTAACATTCACGGCAAATATCCTGCAAACTGGAAGGGACTTTCCTTTGAAACACTTGCAGCAGTTCAGGAAAAGACAGGCACACTGCCTCTGGTTCTTCATGGCGGTACCGGAATTCCTGCAGATATGATCAAGAAGGCGATCTCTCTTGGTGTATCCAAGATTAATGTAAATACGGAATGCCAGCTTGCATTTGCAGAAGCTACACGTAAGTATGTGGAAGCAGGCAAGGATCTGGAGGGTAAGGGATTCGATCCTCGTAAGCTTTTAGCTCCCGGTTATGAAGCAATTAAGGCTACTGTAAAAGAAAAGATGGAATTGTTCGGATCTGTAGGCAAAGCCTGAGAATTCATGCAGTAACGCAAATCCGAAAGGGATAAAAAAATAGAAATGACTGCCCTTCCTGGGCAGTCATTCCTGCTTTTAAAATAAAACAAAAGAAGAAGAAAAAATATGAGTCTTATAATTAGAAAATCACTGTAAAAAGGGAGGATGCCAAGTAAAGGTTATTTACTTGGCATTTATTATGAAAAAGTTTGATATATCTATTAACTTGTTATGGGCTGTAATTTGTTTTTCTATATCTTATGAACTTAGTATAAAAAAAGAAAGTGTCTAAAGAATGATTTACAGGTAAAGAAATCTTGAATGAATTGTAAACAAAATATGAACAACAGCCCAACCCTGATTTACAACTTTTCCGGTTCCGGATATTCGACACCAAAGGTTTCCACCGTTACGGAACGCATAATCTGATCCTGAAGGGGTCTGTCACGATAGTCGGTGGGAACCTCTGCAATTTTATTAACGACATCCATTCCCTCAATGATTTTGCCGAATGCCGCATAGGAACCGTCCAGATGAGGTGCGTTTTTATGCATGATAAAGAACTGGGAGCCTGCAGAATCCGGATGCATGCTTCTGGCCATGGACAGGACACCGGCTGTGTGCTTTAAATTATTTTCCACACCGTTAGAGGAAAATTCTCCCTTGATGCTGTAGCCGGGACCACCACAGCCGGTACCCTCCGGATCACCGCCCTGCAGCATGAAACCGTTGATAACACGGTGGAAAATCAGCCCGTTGTAGAAGCCTTTCTGAATCAGACTGATAAAATTGTTAACGGAAATGGGTGCAACGTCAGGATAAAGCTCTAACTTCATCACATCACCGTTTTCCATGGTTATGGTTACGATAGGATTTTTAGCCATAATTTACTTCCTTTCTATAATAAAATGTTTTAAAATACACATGAAGATATAGTATCGCATATTCGGGGAAAAAACAAGCATGACAGAGGAAAGAAAAATTCAGACAATTAAAGTAGCACATGGTATTCTGTATGCCGTAAAGGACAGCCGGACAGCTTCGGTGCTGGCAGCGGAAGGGAAACCTGTAGTGGGAATCCTGACGGAAGAAAATCAAAGGGATCCGTTCACAGGAGTGAGTTACCTTTGCGGGGAAGAATTTCTCACAGATGCAAAATATCTTGACCGTATCTATTGCCGTATTATGGGAATACCCTGGGAAATCCTGCAAACAACGCACTGTATCGTACGTGAAACAGTGGAATCTGATGCAAAAGATTTTTACCGGATCTATGATGACAACGATGCAAGAGCCTATATGGAACCACTGTACGAGGATCCCGTAAAGGAAGAAAGGTATCTGAGCCAGTACCGGAAAAACATATACGGTTACTATGAATACGGTATCTGGACCGTGACGGACAGGGAAAACGGAAACGTGATCGGCAGGGCAGGACTGGATCCGGTGGAAATACCGGGGATCACGAAACAGGATGAGACCGTCCCACAACTGGGATATATCATAGAGAAAGCCTACAGGGGCAGGGGAATTGCCAAAGAGGTATGCAGCGGCATTTTGCATTACGGTTTCACGGAATATGGCTTCCCTGCGGTTTATGCCATGACACACAGGGACAATACAGCATCCGTGCAGCTTCTTAAGAAGCTGCAGTTCCGGGAAAAAGGACCCTCCAAAGAGAGTCCTTTCTATGTGCTGTATGAAAAACCGAATCAGTAAAAAATCTTTGCTATCGGAGAATCCGAAGAGAGGAATAAGGTCTTATCTCCTCCACTTAACGCAATTTTGGCAGCATCAAGACTTCTTACAAATGTATAAAATTCTGTCCTGGAGGGATCGGCGTAGGCGTCGGAAAGAATGCGCATGTACTCGGCCTCTCCTTCGGCTTTTAAGATTTCAGCCTGTTTTTCGGCTTCGGAAATCATGACGGTAACTTCCTTGTCGGTTGTATTGCGTATCATCTGCGCCTGGGAATTACCTTCCGCAGTATAGGTAGCAGCAATATTGTCACGTTCGGAAATCATTCGTTCATAAACGGCAGCTTTGTTGTCGCTGGGAAGATCCAGATGCTTGGTCTCAAAGGAGAGAAGCTCAATACCGTATTGATCCAGAGTATTGCCGATATTATCAATGACAGCCTGGGAAAGTGCACCGTCACGTTCGTTGATCACATCTTCCTGACGCATGCTGCTGATTACGTTTTTGGTTGAATTGTATACAATGGTGTCCAGACGGCTTTCGGCATTGGAGATGGAGGAATTTAAAGTCTGGGCAAATTTCAGGGGATCCGTGATCCGCCATAAGATATAGCTGTCCGTGATCATGGTCTTCTTGTCACTGGTGATGACATCGGAAGAGGAAAGATCGTAAAGAAGCGTTTCCTTGGGCAGCTTGTCCACACTCTGGACAAAGGGAATCCGGAAAGAAATACCTGCTTCCGTGACAATGTGATCAATCTTTCCAAACTGTCTGATCAGACTGTATTCGTTTTCCTGTGTAACTACAATACCGGAAAGCCCGATCATTACAAGAATGCAGATCAGTGCAATCCAGATAAAATTTTTTATTTTTTTCATAGGTAATCCATGCTCCTTTTAATTTTCGGTGCCCCCGGAAGTGCTGCCGGTGGTATTATACTGGTTCTGCGTCGTGCCGGTGAAGCTGCTGAAGGATTCCACCGGGTAAAGGCTCTGCACGTTACCGTCGGGACTCTCGATAATAATCTTTAAGTCGGGCAGTATTTCTTCCATTGCTTCATAGAACATACGCTGTCTGGTTACTTCCGGATTTTTGATGTATTCTTCATACATGGAGTTGAATCTGGCTACCTGGGCGGTTGCTTCGTTGATGCGGGCGGTTTTCTCTGCCTCTGCATCCTGTATAATGGCATCGGCCTTTGCCTTTGCGGAAGGAATCTGCTCATTACGGTATTTATTCGCATTGTTCAGTGCGGTATCTTTTCCCTGCTTGGCGGTTTCTACAGCCTTGAATGCTTCCATAACCTCAGTGGTAGGCGGTTCGGAATCCTGAATGGTGATATTGACAAGCTGGATGCCCAGATCCTGTTCGTCTAATTTCTGAATGATCATTTCTTTGATGACGGACTGGATTTCGTTTTTACCGGTGGTCAGCACATCATCCACGGGATAGCTGCCAATCACATTTCGGATGCAGCTCATGCTGATATTTTTTAAGATATCTTCCGGTTCGCTGGAAGCAAATACGGCTTTGACCGGATCGCTGAAGCGGTATTCCACAAAGAAATCCACATTTACAAAATTGTAGTCAGAGGTAATCATCAGGGATTCATCCTCATTGGAAACATTGCTTTGTGGGTCGTACCCGATGGAAAAGCCCTGTATCGTGGTGTTTACTTTTCTGACCTGCTGGATAAACGGTATTTTGAAATGAAGACCCGGATCGGTGACGGCAGCAGCTTTACCGAAGGTGATCAATACTGCCTGTTCCTGCTCTCTGATCTCGTAAGTGGAATTGAAGATCAGGATCAGCAGGACTACGACGATGGCGCCGATACCGAAGATCTTACCCCAGGATGCGGGGAAATTGTTCTCACTGCCATCCAGGGTTTCAAATCCGTTACGTTTGTTACGTGCTGAATCTTTTCCTTTTTGAAACATAAATTTCAAATCCTTTCTGTAAAAAAGCAGCGAAGGCTGCAAAACTTGCTGCGGGTATTCCGACAGCTTATTTTATGATAGCATTCACGACTGATTTCCACAATACAAAGAACCCCACGTTATTCTAAAAAAAATCTTAAATTTTTTCTTAAATTTGCACGATAAACACAGTTAATGTGCTAAGATAAAAAAGACATGAAAAGAAAGGAACCGGCGCAGATATGAAGAAATATATTATGGCACTGGATCAGGGAACTACCAGTTCACGCTGCATCCTGTTTAACAAAGAGGGGCAGATCTGCTCCATGGCACAGAAGGAGTTTGCACAAAGCTATCCGAAGCCCGGATGGGTAGAACACAATCCCATGGAAATCTGGTCATCCCAGCTGGCAGTGGCCATTGAGGCCATGGCTATGGTAGGGGCAAAACCCGATGAAATCGACAGTATCGGGATTACCAACCAGCGTGAGACAACGATTATCTGGGATAAAAAAACGGGACAACCGGTGTACCCCGCCATTGTCTGGCAGTGCCGCAGGACGGCGTCCATGATTGACGCCCTGAAAGCGGACGGGTTTGATAAAGTGATCCGGGAACGGACGGGGCTGATTCCCGATGCGTATTTCAGCGCTTCCAAGATTGCCTGGATCCTTCAGAATGTGGAGGGCGCGGCAGAAAGGGCCGGGAGAGGAGAGCTTCTGTTCGGCACGGTGGATACCTGGCTGATTTATAATCTGACTAAGGGAAAGGTGCATGTCACGGATTATACCAATGCCTCCCGCACGATGCTGTTTGATATACATAAGCTTACATGGGATCAGGAAATACTTTCTTATTTTCATATTCCGGAAAGCATGCTGCCCGAGGTGAAGCCGTCAAGCTGTATCTACGGATATACGGATGCGACAGTGCTGGGGGGAGAGATCCCCATTGCGGGTGCGGCAGGTGATCAACAGGCAGCGTTGTTTGGACAGTGTTGTTTTGAACCGGGAGATGTTAAGAATACCTACGGAACAGGCTGCTTCTTATTAATGAATACGGGCAGGGACGCCATTATGTCTTCCCATGGCCTTATTACTACCATTGCAGCGGGCACGGACAGTACTGTGGATTACTGCCTGGAGGGCAGCGTGTTTGTGGCAGGAGCAGCGGTGCAGTGGCTTAGGGACGGATTGAAGATGATTGAAAGCGCTTCCCGGTCGGAAGACTTTGCAAAACAGGTGGAGGATACGGGTGGTGTTTATCTGGTACCGGCTTTTGCGGGAATGGGAGCACCTTACTGGAATCCTTATGCCAGAGGCATGATGGTGGGGCTGACAAGGGGCTGTAACAGGGAACACTTTATCAGAGCCACTCTGGAATCCATTGCCTATCAGACACAGGACGTACTTACGGCCATGGAACAGGATGCGGGAATTGAAAGAAAGAGCCTTCTGGTGGATGGCGGTGCCAGTGCCAACGATTTTCTTATGCAGTTTCAGGCGGATATTCTTTGTACAAAAGTCTGCCGTGGTGACTGTATAGAGACGACTGCACTGGGTGCAGCTTATCTGGCCGGTCTGGCAACCCGCTTTTTTGCAGACAGGGAAGAAATCAGGAAAAACCGCAGAACCGGCAAAATCTTCGAGCCGTCCATGGAGGAAGCAAAGAGAAATGCGCTTCTTAAGGGATGGGAGAAAGCAGTGAAGTGTGCGCTTATCTGGGCAGAGGAATAGCAGGATGCTTGACTTTCTTAAGATGAATTGATAGTATTGATGAAACCGTATTGCAGATACAAAATGGTTATGTGTTCAAAACGAATCCATAAATAAGCATAAATAACACAAAGAATGGAGCGGACAAAATGTTAGTACAAAAATACAAAGATATGCTTTCCGGCAAATCAGTCATCAGACAGCTGTCTGAGTTTGCCACGGAAAGAGGCAAAGAAATCGGTTATGAAAATGTGTTTGATTACAGTCTGGGCAATCCTTCCGTGCCGGTGCCGGAGAAATTTACCGAGGTCATGATCCGGATGCTTCGCGAGGAACCACCCGTAGCCCTGCACGGATACAGCCCGAGTCTTGGCATTCCCGAGGTCAGGGAAAAGGTAGCGGCATCTTTAAGGAAGCGGTTTGGCATTCCTTATACAAAGGATCATATTTTTATGGCATCCGGTGCTGCAGGTGCACTGTCACACGCTTTTCGTCTGGTAACACAGCCGGGGGATGAGATCCTGACTTTTGCACCGTTTTTCCCGGAGTACCATCCCTATGTGGATCTGACGGGAGCCGTACTGAAGGTGGTACCTGCCAATACAGAGGACTTTCAGATTAATTTCAGCGCCTTTGAGGAAATGATTGGTGAAAAGACCATGGCGGTTCTCATCAATACGCCCAATAACCCGTCAGGTATTGTATATTCTGCAGAGACACTTACAAAGCTGGCAGCCCTTCTTACGGAAAAATCACGGGAATACGGACATGTCATCTATCTGATTTCCGATGAACCTTACAGGGAGCTTGTTTTTGGCGGTGTGGAAGCGCCCTGCGTTTCCGGGTTCTATGATCATACCATTGTGTGCTACAGCTTTTCCAAATCTCTTTCCCTTCCGGGTGAAAGAATCGGTTATGTGGCAGTCAATCCCGCCTGTGAGGGTGCGGAATATATGGTACCCATGTGTGCCCAGATTTCCAGGGGAATCGGACACAACTGTCCGGCTTCCATTATCCAGCTTGCAGTGGCAGAAGTGCTGGAACTGACTTCGGATATCTCCGTTTATGAAACAAACGCAGAGATACTGTATCAGAAACTGACGGAGCTGGGATTTACCTGTGTGAAACCCGGCGGTACATTCTATATTTTCCCGAAGGCACTGGAGGAGGATGCAAAGGTATTCTGCCAGAAAGCATTAAAATATGATCTTGTTCTGGTTCCTTCCGATTCTTTCGGATGCCCCGGCTATTTCAGGATGGCATACTGTATCGATACGGAAAAAGTAGAGCGTTCCTTAAAAGCCCTGGAGAGATTTGTGGAGACGGAGTATCCTGACAGAGTACGCGGCTAAAGGAAGCATAAAGTTATTAAGAAGCATCATAAAATAAGAAAGGGGTAATCATATGTATCAGGCCGGACTTGTACTGGAAGGTGGAGGGATGAAGGGGCTCTACACCGCAGGCGTGTTGGATTTCTTTTTGGATAAGGGATTGGAGTTTTCCAGTGTATATGGCGTATCCGCAGGAGCGTGTCACATGACAAGCTTTCTGTCCAAACAGAGAGGCAGGGCACTGGATACCGGTATCGACTATTTAAAAAGTAAAAAATACTGCAGCGTGGAAAGCTTCCTGACAACGGGAGATCTGTTTAATGTACAGACTGCGTATCATCTCATTCCGGAATATTTAAATCCGTTTGACTATGAGACTTATAAAAAATATCCCGGCAGGGCTTATGCCGTGGTGACGGATATTGAGAGCGGCAGACCCCAGTATCTGCGGATACGGGATCTGAAAAAGGATATGGATGCCGTCCGGGCTTCCGCCTCCCTGCCTTTGGTATCCCGTAATGTACGCATTGGCAATCATCTGTATCTGGACGGCGGTATTTCGGATGCCATTCCCATCCGGAAATCCATATTGGACGGAAACACTAAAAATGTGGTAATACTGACCAAGGAGGAGGGCTACGTGAGACAGCCCACAAACCAGCTTCCGCTGTTTAAGATGCGGTATTTCCGTTATCCCAAGGTGGCGGAACTCATGGCAGAACGACACATTGTGTATAATGACACCATCCGTTATCTGTATGAACAGCAGAAATGCGGTCAGGCATTTATCATAAGACCTGCAAAGAAAAGCAACGTGGGCAGGATTGAAAAGGATGAGGAAAAACTTAAAGCCCTGTATGCGGAAGGCTATGCAGACGCACAGGCACTCTATGAGCCGCTTCTGAACTATCTGGAATCCTGAACCGGCAATAAGAATGATTCATAATGATTAAGTATAAATAGGTGGTAAGAATATGTGGGATATTTTAAAGGCCATACTGTTTGGCATTGTAGAAGGTATTACGGAATGGCTGCCCATCAGCAGCACGGGTCATCTGATTCTGTTGGAGGAGTTTGTGAAATTTGAAAATGTTTCTGAAAATTTTTCGGAAAT
>JBJFCA010000151.1:0-2847 GCA_051888725.1 Lachnospiraceae bacterium | reverse complement strand
CGTATGTTTATCTCTGGAAAGGTCATCCACTGGCAGGAGAGAAAAGTATCCGTCTTGCCCAGCTGCAGGAATATCCCTGTCTGTCCTTTGAGCAGGGAGAATCCGGTTCCTTCTATTACGCGGAAGAAATCCTAAGTACCTGCGAGTATCCGCGCACCATCAAAGCCAATGACCGTGCCACCATGCTAAACCTGATGATCGGATTAAACGGCTATACCCTCTGCTCCGGTATTATCTGTGAAGAATTAAACGGCTCCGACTATCTGGCAATTCCCTTTGATGCAGAAGATCAGACTGTGGATGACACCATGGAAATCGGGTATATTATACGTAAAAACACACTTCTGTCCAAAATGGGGCGCTTATACATTGAAGAAATCAAGAAATATCTGAACATCCGTTAAAAAAACGAGTTTTGTTATAGGTATATCCTATAACTGCTTATATATTTCAGGTATTTGCCAAAGGGACATTTCCCATGTATAATGCCGTTTAGAAACAAGAAGTCTCCCTGTTTTGCAGCGGAGAAAAGAGGAGGAAAATTATGAGAAAGAAATTAACAGCCATTATTGCCACTGTGTTGGCAGCGGTACTTACCCTGTCTGTTGCAGGCTGCGGTAAAAAATCCGGCATTACCATTGCAGTACCCAACGATACTACAAATGAGGCACGTGCACTTCTGCTTTTAGCAGACAACGGTTACATCACCTTAAAGGAGGGCGCAGGTATCACTGCCACCATTAAGGATATTGACCAGAATCCTTACAACATTACATTCAACGAAATTGAAGCAGCACAGCTTCCCAATGTGTTAAAAGATGTTGACTATGCCGTCATCAACTGCAATTACGCAATTTCCGCAGGCATCAACCCTACAAAGGACGCTTTAATCATCGAAGGTTCTTCTTCCGCATACGGTAATATCTTAGCGGTAAAAGAAGGCAATGAAAATACGGACAAGATCAAGGCTCTGGTTGCAGCGCTTGAAAGCAAACAGGTCGCTGATTTCATTACTGAAAAATACGAAGGTGCCGTTATCAGTGTTGTAGAAAATCCCGGCAACGGTTTTGACGCTGACATAGACTATGATGCTTTGAGCGGAACTACCATTTCCGTAGCGGCATCTCCCACACCTCACGCTGAAATCCTGGCTATTGCAAAAGATATTCTGGCTGAGAAGAACATCACTTTAAACATCATTGAATATACCGATTATGTACAGCCCAACAATGTTGTGGAAAGCGGTGAAGTGGATGCCAACTATTTCCAGCACATCCCTTATCTGGATGACTTCAATGCCGAAAATAATACACACATTGTATCTGTAGCAGCGATTCATGTAGAGCCCATGGGCTTATACGGTGGCAAGCAGACCAGTCTCGATGCTATTAAGAAATAGTAATAAGTCCCCTAAAATTTATAAATAGGCTTCAGATTGCACATCGGCCGGATGGACCGATGTGCTTTTTGAGTATTATAGGAGAGCAAAATATGATAGAAATAAGGAACCTTACCAAGGTGTTTCAAACCTCGGACGGCAATGTAGAAGCCCTGAAAAACATCTCTCTTACTGTAGCAGACGGTGACATCTACGGCATTATCGGTATGAGCGGTGCCGGTAAAAGTACCCTTGTGCGCTGTATCAATATGCTGGAGCGTCCTACGGAGGGTACTGTTATCATTGACGGGCAAAATATCGGGGAACTTTCTCCCAAAGAGCTTCGTGCCATCCGTCGTGAGATTACCATGATTTTCCAGGGATTTAATCTGCTGATGCAAAAGACCTGCTTAAAGAATATTATGTTTCCCTTAAAGCTTGCAGGCGTCAGCACGCAGGAAGCGAAAAAGAAAGCTCTGGAACTTCTGGAAATTGTAGGGCTGCCCGATAAGGCAAATGCCTACCCTGCACAGCTTTCCGGAGGGCAGCAACAGCGTATTGCCATTGCACGTGCGCTGGCAACACAGCCTAAGGTACTGCTCTGTGACGAAGCCACCAGTGCGCTGGACCCCAAGACCACCCATTCCATTCTGGAACTGATCCGGGATATCAATCAGAGACTGGGCATTACTGTAATTGTCATTACCCATCAGATGAGTGTAGTGGAAGAAATCTGTAACAAAGTGGCTATCTTAGACAATGGAGAGGTGGCAGAAGAAGGTGAAGTGTCCACCGTATTTGCCCATCCCAAATCAGAAGCTGCAAGAAGGCTCGTGATGCCTGACAATACCAAAGACTTTTTACCGGGTCTTTCCGGTGAACGCATCCTGCGTGTCATTTTTAACGGTGCGCTGGCAGCCGGTTCACCGCTGATTACACAGATGGCAATCGATAAGGGCATTGCAGCCAATATTTTATACGCTTCTACCAGATGTATCGGTGACAAGGTCTATGGAAACATGCTCCTTGGACTTCCCGCTGAGGAACAAACCGTAAAGGAAGCAATCTCCTATCTGTCCCAAAAAGAAAATATTCTGATTCAGGAGGTGACCCGGGATGTTAAGTAGTTTATTTTCACAGGAAGTCATAAATGAAGCGCTGACCATTTTGTGGGAGGACATGCCACTGGCTTTGTGGGAAACCTTTTATGTAACTGTTGTCGCCACGCTCTTTGCCTTTATCATCGGCCTGCCTTTGGGCGTTTTACTGGTGGTAGGAGAAAAAGGCGGTGTGCTGCCCCTGCCAAAATGGCTGATGGGTACCTTAAACGTCATTATCAACCTGCTTCGTTCCGTACCGTTTCTGATTCTGATGATCATGGTATTCCCAATCACAAGATTTATCGTGGGCACCACGGTGGGCACTACAGCTTCCATTGTCCCCCTTGTCATTGCGGCATTTCCTTTTGT
>JBJFCA010000150.1:0-2855 GCA_051888725.1 Lachnospiraceae bacterium | reverse complement strand
AGTGCAGGCTGACCGGCTGTATAAGCCCTGCCGGGCTTCAGATACTGCTTTACCTCTACCTGGGTGGTGAAGTACTCGCCTGTCTCATAAGGGGTCTCGCCTACTACCGTAATATCCGGCAGCACAAGGATGAAGCTACCGTCCGCGGCATCTTTTGTATAACGCAGCTGTGCCGTCATGTCGTATACCTTGGATTCGATGGTAAATGCCTTATGAATATCCGAAATTTCAATGATTTCGGACATTCCGGTCCACCCGATCCAGACAGCATCCGGGTTCTGCTCACATACCGGTTTCGACTCTGCAGGCTGTGTGACAGTCACTGTAGTATCTGCTGTAAGGTATACATCCCAGGTGCCGTCAAAGCTGTCCTCCACTAAAGTATCCGTAAGATGTCTCTGCAGATACAGCGTATAAACCACGGTTGTCCGGGTATCCGTGCCGGCTGATGCATTTCCGCCACTCACGGCATTGCCTCCACTCACGGCATTTCCGCCACTGATGTTGGCACTGCTGTCTGTATTGGTACTCATATCTGTCTCTGAAGACGCTGTATCAACACTGCCGGTAATTTCAATGCTGTATCCGTTTACATTTTTCTCTTCTGTAAAGGCAAGAGACTTGGTCGCCACAGGAGTTTCCCTTGTTTCATCCTGAGAGCTGTTATAGATGACACCATCCAGTTCATACCGGACCACGTCACCCGCATCGGTATCGCCCAGTTCTGTCAGTTCCACATCCGGCAGGATGATAGCCGGAATCTGTACCCATACATAGTTTATGGTATTTCCGTCAGGATCCTGATCCGTCCACTGGGAATCAATCTTCGTCTCGCAGGTTGCCTGTAATGCGATCTTCAGCCATTTTCCGGCATATTCTCCCGGATACCGTTCATATTCGGTCAGATCTATGGTCACAACATTGCCTTCATTTGCTTTTCCAAAGCTTACAGGCGCAGCCTTTCCGTACAATGTCTTTCGGGCACCCGCATCAAAGTCATCCGTAACCACAAAAGTATCACTCTCGGCGCCTTCCGGTTTCTCATCAAATACGGCGACTGACATAACCACTTCCGCATCCGAAATATCGGTATAATCATCTGTGTCATATTGGAAAGCAAAGCCGTTTAGATAAACAGCCTTGTCCACACTTGCAGGAATGGCGGTACCGTCGGAAAGACTACAGTTAAGTTTTGCCACATCCGGCACCTTAAGCCGGTTCGGAATGGTAATTTCCGTGGTGACGCCCCCGGCGCTGTCTGTGTAATCTGCCGCATGGGTTCTGGCAATGGCTTTGACCGAAATCTCCACCACATCATTCGTATTAAAGTCCGCTAAGCTGATGCGGGTCTTGCAGGTGTTGTCTTCTTTGACATAATCTGCCGTCACGTCCGTAACAACGCCATCTGCCTTCAATGCAGCGATATCCAGTCCGATGGTATCGGAAGGATCTGCCACATCGGTCACATAGTAGTAGTGGGGCTTTGTCACCTTTGTCTCATCCGCAGCATCCGCAATCTTTACGGTAATCAGATAACCGCCGAGATCCCGCTTTTGTTTTTCCTCCGTGATGGCACCCCATTTCACCTCATAAATAAGGTCATTGGTAATAAACTGTCCGTTTTCTTTTAACAGCGTAACCTCCGGTTTGGAAATCGTATTCATCTTCAGCTTTATTTCTATACTCTGCTCAACAACTCTCGGTAAAATATAGGTAGCGCCTTCCTTGTCAGACTTCGGATTTCCGCTATTCGGTTTTACGGACGTCTGGCTGCCAAGGCGCATGATCCGTGCCGTCAGTTTCGGATAATTTCCCCATACATGATTGGTGTCCGTAAAAGTACACTCATAATCCCACACCTTATAGGTAGTCGCTGTAACACCGTCCAACGTGGTAAGAGGCACTACGGTTCCGTCCGGTTTTGTGATGCTGTCAATTTCTCCCTTTGCAGTAGGACTGTCTACCATGACAGTGTCCAGAATAAATTCTTTGCCATCGGCTGTGGTACCCACAAGATCCACGCGGTAAGCTGCCGCACTGTATGCATTATAATAAAGATTCATTAACTTCTGCATATTGCTTCTGGCTGTAGAATCCTGATTAGAAGGCACAGTATTCGAAAGTCCTGCCTGCTTAAACTTTGTTAAATAAGCATCCCATGTTCCAAACATGCCATCCGCATTGGTCAGATGTTTCATATCCGACCATTGATAGCGTGAATTGCCGACAGACCAGCATGTCGTATCCTGGTAATAGGTATCCCACTTAAACTGATAAGTGGTATGTCCGTTTTCATCTGTCGAAGCGATGACCTCATCCTCCACAACCGGCGTGGGCTGGATTTCCTGTACAAATTTCCTGTCATTGGTATTGGTTCTCACCGTATTGTAATTGTCAGTTGTGTCATCCTTCACACCCCTTGACCAGTAAGATTCCACGAAATCCTCTGAATTAACGGCAAGTGCTTCATCTGTTTCTGCCGCAAAATCACTGTAAATCCGGTAATATACATCATAATTATAGTACTCGCGGTAGGTATCGCCGTTTGCCCGTTGATTTGCAGCTTCCGTCCGGGACATTTCCACAATGGAACTGTAGATGATGTTATACGTACCGTCTTCCTGTTTCTGTAAAAGATACCCGCTCTTTAAATCATTGGTGTCCGGATCCCAGATACAGTTTGATCCCGGCTCCTCCGCTTCTGCCGTAAAATATCTGTCATCAAAAATTTGTGCAAGAACCGCCCTGTTTTCTTCTGCGGTGCCGTCCAGAAGAATTCCTTCCGCCACCTCATGACCATAATGGATGATCTCAAACTGGGAACGGTACGGATAAGCACGTGCCGTGATCTTTTC
>JBJFCA010000149.1:0-2867 GCA_051888725.1 Lachnospiraceae bacterium | reverse complement strand
AAGCAGTACCGGAAGCCATCTGCATATCGAGTGTTTGTATAACGGGGAGTATTATAACCCGTTATTTTACTTTGATGTGGGTGAGGGAACGCTTTATGGAGAAAGTCCGGGTGGTGGCGGTTCGCCGGGAAATGTCATACCACCTGATTCCTATGATGATGCAACAGTACAGGCACTAATGGAGGAAGCAGCAAGATATCTTGGCTATCCGTATGTTTGGGGCGGTTCTTCTCCGTCCACAAGTTTTGACTGTTCCGGCTTTGTATGCTGGGTATTTACCAACAGCGGCGTACATAATCTGCCAAGAACTACAGCACAGGGGATTTATGACCAGTGTATTCCGGTGTCGGCGGCAGATGCCAAGGCTGGGGACATCATCTTTTTTACAGGTACTTATAATTCACCGGGACCTGTCAGCCATGTGGGTATCTATTGCGGAAATGGTGTGATGATACACTGCGGTGACCCAATCAAATATGCTTCTATCAATACACCATACTGGCAGAGCCATTTCTACAGTTTTGGAAGATTAAATTAAAAGCAGGAAGTGAGGATAAATGACAAAGGAAAGAATTGAAAAAGAGCTTCTGAAAGTCCGGGAGCAGCTTGCAGGATTGCAGGCAAGGCAGAAAGATTTGGAGGAGCAGTTACAGATGGCAGAGGATGCTGAAAAAATGAAATTTATTGAGAAGAATAAAATTTCTTTGGAACGGCTGATTTTACTGAATAAAGTCAGTGAGGAAGAAATCCTGCATCTGTTAAAGAAAAAAGAACAGACACAACAATCAGAAAAGGAGGCAGTAAGCCATGAAAAAAATGAAACTATCATCTAAGGCGGTGTTATCGCTTATTTTATCAGCAGTTTTGTTCTGTATGCCCGCTTTGGGATTTGCCATGAACGGTAATTATGCAGTGAGTGTTCATGCGGAGGATACAGAACCGGAAAGTGGTTCTGAAGAAAGCAGTTCAGAGCATGAAACAGAAAGCAGTACAGAGGAAGGTACGGTATCTGGAAATGACATTAAAGAACCGGAATGTACCTGTGAGGATAAATGTGGTGCGTATGAATATGACCATAATTGCGAAGTATGCGTGAAAGATTATAAGCTCTGTGCATATAAAAAGCCGAATGTCACAATCCAGATCAATCAGCCGGATGGGTGGCATAATGACAAAGCAACCGTGACATTTACGGTTGCGGATGTGGCACACACAGGAAATTTTGAAATTGCAAAAATACAGGCAAAGGTAGGACAGAATGGAAGCTGGACGGATGTGACAGAGGACAGAAAGCTGGAGGTTTCTGAAAACTGTACGGTGTATGTGCAGGTCACTGACCAGAAGGATCATACCTATGAGAGAAGCCGTGCAATCAAATGTTTTGACACCACAAAGCCTACGCTTAATGCTGCGGTCAGTGACGGACTTTTGAGTATACAGGTACATGATACGGATTCCGGAGCGAAAGCAGTCTATGTCAACGGATATGAATTTACAGAGATTACAAATGGAACATTAAATATCCGCCTGCAGCAATTTGATGCGGGGTATGAGTATTTTACCATTTCTGCAATGGACAATGCCGGAAATATGTCGGAGGTTTATAAAACGAAAAATCCATACTACAAAGACCCGGCAGATGAGAGTGATGACAATCCGGCAGAACAGCTTCCGGTCAATGCAGAAGCTACCAAGCCGGGAAGTGCCACGGGAACCGTAACAGAGCATACAAAGACAGACAGTAATGGAAATACCACTTCACAGACAAGTTCTGCAGAGCAGAAGAAACAGGCAATGGCGGAAGCGGATGCTTCGGAGAAAGCAGAGAATGAGGATAAGGAGAGTAAGCAGTCCGAGCAGGGCAAGGAATTTTATACTATTCAGACAGCATCGGACAAGGTGTTTTATCTGATTATCGACAGGGATGGTGAGGAAGAAATGGTCTATTTCCTGACAGAGATTACGGAAAATGACTTGCTGAATACCACATCTGATAACAGCGAGACCTTACCGAAAAACTCCGCTGCATTAGAGTCTGCAATCCCGACTTCTGAAAGTGCATTGCCGAATAATAATGCAGAACAGGAAAATAAGCAGGAGGAAGCTGCGGAAGATACAGAGGGAACAGAAGAAGATACAGAAAGCACCGAGGAACCGGAAGAAACGGAGGTTAAGGAGCAGGCAAATCCTATGATTTCCTATATCCTGATGGGAGGTCTTGCAGTGGCAGTAATCGGAGGTGCGTATTATTTCAAAGTAGTACGCAAAAAGAAAGAGGACTTCATCGAGGATGAAGATGAGGACGAGGAAGATAACGAAGAATATGAGAACGAAGATGAGGAATCAGAGGGCAGTTCGGATGATGATTTCTTTGAGGAACAGGAGGAAGAATAATGCAGTTAGTGATAGCGGAAAAGCCAAGTGTGGCACAGTCAATTGCCAAGGTGCTTGGTGCAGATGAAAGAAAAGACGGATACATGGAGGGAAACGGTTCTATTGTTTCATGGTGCGTAGGGCATCTGGTTGAGTTGGCACAGCCGGATGCCTATTCTGATGCATGGAAAAAGTGGACATACGACAGCCTGCCTATGATACCGGAGCAGTGGCAGCATGAGGTCAAGAAAGACACGGTTGCACAGTACAGGGTATTAAAGGAGCTGATGCATGATACAAAAGTAGACAGCGTGGTATGTGCTACGGATGCAGGACGGGAAGGCGAACTTATCTTTCGGCTGGTGTATGAACAGGCAGGATGCAGCAAACCGATGAAACGCTTATGGATTTCTTCCATGGAGGAGAGTGCCATAAGAGAAGGATTTGAGAACTTAAAGCCGGGAAGTGACTACGATCACTTATACCATTCAGCT
>JBJFCA010000148.1:0-13636 GCA_051888725.1 Lachnospiraceae bacterium | reverse complement strand
GGTCTTGGTTGTAAATACCTTGCCCACAACTCCTACGATATCGCCCACATCATATTTTTTAAAGTCCGCATAGGATTCCTCGCCAATATTATCCCTTGCCACGTAGCACTGGATATTGCCGGCAAGATCCTGTACATTGCAGAAAGAAGCCTTGCCCATCACACGCTTCTGCATGATACGGCCGGCTATGGATACATTCTGTCCTTCCAGTTCCTCAAAATGATCTTTGATTTCCATACTGTGATGTGTCACATCATATTTGGTAATCTTGAAAGGATCCTTCCCTGCTTCCTGCAAGGCAGCAAGCTTTTCCCTTCTGACCTTTAACAGCTGATGAATATCCTGTTCCTGTGCTGCCTGATTGTTCTGTCCCTGATTGTTCTGTGTCTCTGCCACTGCTTTACTCCTCTGACCGGATATCCGGTTTTTTATATCCTTTATTACTCCGCCGTATTGGATCTTTCGATTTCCAATACCTTGTATTTTAAGATACCTGCCTGGGTCTCCACCTCTACGATATCACCCATCTTCTTGCCGATTAAAGCCTTACCTACCGGGCTTTCATTGGAGATCTTACCCTTTAAGCTGTTGGCTTCGGTGGAACCTACGATCTTGTAGTCCATCTCTTCGTTATATTCCATATCTAAAATCTTAACCTGGCAGCCGATATTGATCTTGTCTAAGTCAACTTCATCTTCTACCACTACTTCAGCGTTTTTCAGAATTTTTTCCAGTTCTTCGATACGGGCTTCAATATCTCTCTGCTCGTCTTTCGCTGCATCATATTCTGCGTTTTCGGACAAGTCGCCCTGCTCTCTTGCTTCTTTGATTTTCTGTGCAACTTCCTTACGTTTGATAACCTTTAACTCATGCAGTTCGTCTTCGTATTTTCTTAACCCTTCATAGGTCAGAATGTTTTTCTTAGATTCCATCTTAATCGCCTTCCTGTTTATTATTCTCCCTTTACTTCAGTCACTTTCTGAATGCCCGTGATAAGTAGGTATTATACTGAATTTCAGACACAGTGTCAAGAATAAACCCATCACACTGTGTCTTTCCAATTACTTCTCCAGTAAAAACTGATCCATCTTTTCTGCTACTTCAAGTACCTGTCTCAGCACTTCCTGTGCCTTCTCGGTATTCTCTTTGTTCTTGTCGCTCATGCTTGCCGACTGCTGTGCGGAAGCGGTAACTTCCTCCGTGGTAGCGGACAGCTGCATGATATTGTCTACGATACGGTTGTTGGCATCGGACAGACTCTCCAGCATGGCATCGATTTCCCTGATATCCTCTACCAGCTCATTGACATTGCCGTTTAAGACGCCAAACTGTTCGGATGCCTCCGCAATCATCTTATCCTGTTCATCACTGACCTCCATGGAACGTCCCACAGCGTCAGCTGTCTCAACTGCATTGGCATTGAGGGCCTCTAAGATAGTTGCGATACTCTCGGTTTCTTTCCTGGTCTTCTCGGAGAGCTCTCTGATTTCATCCGCAACTACGGCAAATCCCTTACCGGCTTCTCCTGCGCGGGCACTTTCAATGGAAGCATTCAGTGCAAGCAGATTGGTACGGGAGGAAATGGAGAAAATGGTCTTTGTAATGTTACGCACATTTTCCACGTTTTCCTGCAGCTTCTTCATGGCTTCGGACACCTGATTGTTGGACTCTGCCAGAATCATGGACTGATCCTTTAACCGGGACATGATTTCCGCATTTTTGCCATTGATGTCCTTGGAAACATCAGCTACCTTAACCATATGCTCTGCTCTTTCAACAGTCTTCTCAATATTCTCCTGAATATTCTGGGTCATGACGGTCTGTGTCTGAATATTTTCCGCAGTAACGGATGTGCTCTCGCTGATATCGGTTACGGAGCGGCTTGTCACTTCCGTGGATTCCTTTACCTCATCCACAATACTCATGGCTTCATGTGCGCCCTTTCTCACTTCTTCCGCTACCTTAAGCACATCTTCGGAAAGCTTCTTCTGGGTCTCTGCCTCTTCCTGCAGCAGCCCGGATGTATGCGTATTGAATTTGCGGGAAACGGATGCAATATAGAAGCATGCAAACATAAAACACAATAAAATCAGCAGAGCAAAATAGTTTTCCAGCGCCTCTTCCGCAGGAATTGCCTTTGCAATATTTACTTTGTACACAGTCAGTGCCACATTTTCCACACCGTAAAGTATACAGGTAACAGCCATAAACTTGCTGTCTCCGTATGTAATCCATGCAATAAGAGGAAGACATACTAAGAAACGTATAAAATAAGGGTCATAGCAATAGGTTACCACAATCATCAGGACAAACATTTCTATCATACAGAAATATCTGAGCTTCATACTCTTTTTGTCCTTCAGCATTACAATCATATTGATCATGGCGCCCACAAACATGACCGCAATCGAAACGACAACAGGCAGAAGCTGCATTTCCTTTCTGAAATAGGATGTAAGATATACCCCAAGTATCAATAAATAGACAATTCCAATTCCAATCAGAGAAACTCTGTTGCATCTCCTTAACTGTTCACTTTTGTCAGCATATAAAAATTTTTTATCCATATGTACCTCCCAATCGGCATCATTTGTATCTATATATTATACTACATTTCCCCGATTATACAACATCTTCCTTGTATTTGACGCAGAAATTTGATGTAGGAATTTTCCTATGGAAATCACCCTTCCGGGTGGAATTCTGCTGTCCTGAACACTGTTTGAAAGGTCATCCCGCATCAAAAGCAGAACATTATTTTCTCCCACATAAACAGGCATAAGGCCGTAGGTTTCTTCTCCCATTACAAGTAAGGTCCGGCAGCTTTCCCGAAATCTGCAGTGTGATACTCCGGCATAAACATGCAGCATGGCACCGTATTCCTCATATAACTGCTCTGCCAGTTGTTCTGCGCTGCCGGTATCCCTCGTAAGCATCCCTAAATATCTGGTCTTTCCTGCGTATGAGAAAAACCAGTCTTCCGTACAGACTCCCGGTTCTTCAAACAATAACAGTCCTTCAAAAGAAATATTGTAAAAGGTAAGCAGAAAAAATGCCCATTCCGTTGAAAGACAGTCATTCTGACGCCCTAAGAGTCCTGCTGCCGCCTGTGCATAATAATAATACACGTACCGGCTCTCTCCCGGAACCGGCAGACTCTGCAGATAGGACTGCAGGCTTTCTTTCGTCCAGTTCTTTTTCTTCTGTGGCCTGTCCGGCAGAAATACAGTTGCAAGGAGCAGCCTGTCCTTCCCGCTTCCGGTTTCCTTTTCCTCCCATTCCACATGATACTGCCACGGGCTCCTGCTTCTTTTCCTGCCGGTATTTTCTTCTACGGTAAAAGTTACGGCAACATACGTCTCCACGGCATACCTCCTTCCCCTCCTACCTTATGCGGAAAACCGGTACGATATGCCGCTCATCATGAAATTACGGTGCCGGAAAAATCATATCGAGACTTTTTAACAGTTCCTCCATGGTCTCCATGTGGTTGATTATCTGCCGGTATGCGGCAGAATGCGGATACCCTGTGGTATACCAGGCAAGATGCTTCCGCATTTCCCGCACACCGGTGTATTCGCCCTTATACTGCACCTGCAGTGCCGCATGCCTTTCGATGGTGCGGCGCACTTCTTTTGGTGACGGCTTTGGGGGCAATGTACCGGTCTCAAGATACTGTGTGATTTCCCTGAAAATAAAAGGATTGCCTTCCGCCCCTCTGCCGATCATGATGCCGTCACAACCTGTTTTCTTAAGCATTTCTTCGGCAAGGGAGGCACTCGTTACGTCTCCGTTCCCGATGACCGGGATGTTTACTGCTTCTTTTACGGCACGGATACATTCCCAGTCCGCTTTGCCTGTGTAATACTGCTGTCTGGTCCTGCCGTGTACCGCTATGGCGGCGGCACCTGCATCCTCTGCCCGTTTTGCAATTTCCACGGCATTTACATGCTCGTCATCAAAACCTTTCCGGATCTTTACCGTCACGGGTTTGTGAATGGCTTTTGCCACTTTCCGGATAATCTCTTCCGCAAGCTTCGGATTCTGCATCAGGGCCGAACCTTCCCCGTTATTCACTACCTTGGGAACCGGACAGCCCATATTGATATCCAGAATGGCAAAGGGCTTTTCTTCTATTTTTTTTGCCATTTCCGCCATGATATCCGGGTCAGAGCCAAACAGCTGCAGGGATACGGGACACTCCTCAGGCAGAATCCGCATCAGCTCCTCCGTATTTTTGCTGCCATAAAAAATTGCCTTGGCACTGACCATCTCCATGCATACAAGTCCCGCTCCCTGTTCTTTGCATAACAAACGGAATGGCAGGTCGGTTACACCTGCCATTGGAGCCAAAATGACATTATTCTCAAGTTCCACATTTCCGATTTTTAATTTCATGCGTCTTTTTTCCTGTTCTTTTCGTAAATCAGATACAGACCATCCAGGGTCAGGTAGCTGTCATAGACGTCAATACTGTCCGTTTCCTCAGAAATCGCACGTCCCAGTCCGCCGGTAGCCACAACCTTAAGATCCTTGTAACCGCACTCTTCCTTTACTTTTTTGATGATATACTCCGTCTGTCCGATCTGTCCGTAGAAAATGCCTGCCTGCATACTGGTAATGGTTTCCTGTGCCAGTATGGATTTGGGCTTTTTGATTTCGATCCGGGGGAGCATGGCGGTATCTTTCCAGAGTGCCTCTGCACTGATGCGGACACCGGGAGCCGTGATACCTGCCTGAAAATTGCCCTCTCCGCTGACCAGGTCATAAGTGGTCGCTGTACCGAAATCCAGTACCAGTACGGGACCGCCATACTTTTCATAAGCTGCCACCGCATCCACGATTCTGTCTGCACCGATTGCCCGGGGATTTTCCGTAACAACACGGATACCGGTCTTCACTCCCGGTCCCACAATCAGAGGCGCATGTTTTAAATACCGCTTTATGGAACCTGTGAGAGAATGCATCACGTCAGATACCACACTGGCGATGATCGTCCCCTCAATCTGCTGCATGGCAATCCCTTTTATGGAAAGCATACTGTGAAGGAGCATCCCGTATTCATCGGATGTCCTTGGAGATTTGGTAGTTGCCCGGAAGGTGGCTTTTAATTTTCCGTTGTCATAGACACCATAGGTGATATTTGTATTTCCCACGTCAATTACCAGTATCATCTGTTTTATCTTCCTCCAATATTCCGCTCATATCCTCTTTCAGAATAAACACTCTGTAATACAGGCTTAAGCTCTCCAAAAGCTCCTGCCTTCTTCTTCGCACTTCCGAAACCATCAGGCCGCTGCTGATCTCATCATAATAAATATCATCCTCATCGGCATTGGTCTCTAAGAGCACATTTCCCTCCGCATCAAATGCAATGGTAAAAACACCCCCGACCTCCTCGGTAAACAGCACACAAAGAATATGCAGCTCGTCCTTGACTGAGTCCGGAATTCCATTGAATTTTTCATTGAAGTAATATTTCATTTCATAGGCATTGGCACCGCACAAAACGGTCTTTTCCTGATTATCCTTACACATATCCATATATCCCCCGTACGGAGACTTCTCCGGCATACACCTTTCTTATACTGCCGTCCGCCATCCGTACAAGCAGTTCTCCTTTTTCGCTGATTCCTTCTGCCGTCCCACGATACTCACCGGCAGGATCCAGAATCAGAACTTCTTTCTCTTTATTGACCAGTGCATTCTCGTAATCGTTCCTGATGAAAGACAGATTCCCTTCTGTAAGGAAGTCCCGGTACAACGGCATGAAATTGCGAAGCACTTCCTGCAAAAGTTCTTTTCGATCTATTTGTTTCCCGCTTTCCGTTTCAATATCGCCTGCATTGACAAGCTCTGCGGGAAAAGTCTGCTCTTTTACGTTGATACCGGTGCCGATGACTACAAAATCGATTTTGTCATTTTCAAGAAACATTTCCGTTAAAATGCCGGTGATTTTCTTTCCGTTCATGATCACGTCATTGGGCCACTTAATAGCCGCCTTTACCCCGCTTACGGCGGTAACTGCTTTCTGTACCGCAAGTGCCATCAGAAGCGTCACCATGGATGCCTGATCCGGTTCCACCGTGGGCCTTAACAATATGGAAAAATACAGATTCTTCCCTGCCGGCGACTGCCAGGCGCGTCCTCTTCTGCCCTTGCCGGCTGTCTGTTCATCGGCTGCGACTACAATTCCCTCAGGGGCGGCAAGGGCCGCCCTTCTTTTAATTTCCTCATTGGTGGAGTCCACGGATTCCATCCAGATGATCTGCTCGTTTTCTGTTTCTCTTTTCATGATAATGTTGCCGCCATCACTGCCTTAATCGTATGCATTCTGTTCTCTGCTTCCGCAAATACCACTGACTGGGCGGATTCAAACACTTCGTCCGTCACTTCCAGTTCAGAAAGGCCAAACTTTGCTTCCACCTCTTTACCAATCTTGGTCTTCAAATCATGGAATGCCGGCAGGCAGTGCATAAAGATGGCATCTTTTCCCGCATTTTCCATGACATTTCTGTTCACCTGGTAAGGAGAAAGTGCTTTGATTCTTTCTGCCCAGACTTCATCCGGTTCCCCCATGGATACCCATACATCCGTATAGATGACATCCGCATCCTTGGTACCGGCATCTACATCCTCCGTCAGGGTAATGGTGCCGCCTGTTTCCCGGGCTATTTTCTCACATTCTGCCACAAGGGACGCTTCCGGAAAATATTCTTTTGTGGCGCAGGCTGTAAAATGCATGCCCATCTTTGCACAGGCTACCATTAAGGAATTGCCCATATTGTAGCGGGCATCTCCCATATAAGTGAGCTTAATGCCTTTGATACGTCCAAAATGCTCGCGGATCGTTAAGAGGTCTGCCAGCATCTGGGTGGGATGGAATTCATTGGTAAGACCGTTCCATACCGGCACACCTGCGTATTTTGCCAGTTCCTCCACAATGTCCTGCCCAAATCCCCGGTATTCAATACCTTCATACATGCTGCCAAGTACCCTTGCAGTATCTTTTATGCTTTCTTTCTTACCAATCTGGGAACCTGCCGGATCCAGATAAGTCGTTCCCATTCCCAGATCATGTGCTGCCACTTCGAAAGAACAACGGGTTCTGGTACTTGTCTTTTCAAAAATCAGCGCTACATTTTTCCCCTTCAGGGTATCATGCAGGATGCCTTTCTTTTTCTTTTCCTTAAGCTCTGCCGCCAGATCCAGAAGATACAGGATTTCCTCCGGCGTATAATCCAGCAGTTTCAAAAAATTACGTCCTTTTAAGTTTACCATTACGTTGTCCTTCCCTTCCAAGTTTATCATTAAATATATAAATACTCGGAGTCCGCCCACAGGCGGAGTCCGAGTTTTTATGACTGCATTGCGGTTTTACTGTTC
Organism: Lachnospiraceae bacterium; assembly: GCA_051888725.1. Taxonomy (GTDB): domain Bacteria; phylum Bacillota; class Clostridia; order Lachnospirales; family Lachnospiraceae; genus Acetatifactor. Next base: position 6,250 of record JBJFCA010000148.1, on the reverse strand, counting down.
TGCTACTTCCCTGAATGTAGTCGCCAGAGAGGCAATACCCTGTAAATCAGCAGGAAGCAGGATCTTGGTAGCCTTGCCGTCGGCAGCTTTCTCAAATGCTTCCAGACTCTTGATCTTCAATACTGCTTCGGTAGGATCTGCTTCCTTCAGCATACGGATACCGTCTGCATAAGCCTGCTGTACCTTAAGAATGGCTTCTGCTTCACCTTCTGCTTCACGAATTTTCTTCTCTTTCTCAGCTTCCGCACGTAAGATGGCAGACTGTTTTTCTGCCTCTGCCCGTAAGATGGCGGATTCCTTCTCACCTTCTGCAGACAGGACTTTCGCTCTCTTCTCACCTTCTGCACGGGTAACGGCTTCACGTCTTTCACGTTCTGCCTTCATCTGTTTCTCCATGGCATTCTGGATATCTGCAGGAGGAATGATATTCTTCAGTTCCACACGGTTCACCTTGATGCCCCAGGGGTCGGTTGCAATATCCAGAGCGGAACGCATCTTGGTATTGATGATCTCACGGGAGGTTAAGGTTTCATCCATTTCCAGTTCACCGATGATATTACGCAGGTTGGTAGCTGTCAGGTTCTCGATTGCCATCATGGGATTTTCCACGCCGTATGCAAACAGCTTGGGATCCGTAATCTGGTAGAACACTACGGTATCAATTCTTACCGATGCGTTATCCTTGGTAATCACGGGCTGGGGCGGGAAATCCGCTACCTGCTCTTTTAAGTTAACTCTTCTTGCCACTCTGTCGATAAAAGGCATCTTAAAGTGCATGCCTACAGACCATGTACCCTGGTAAGCACCCAGTCTTTCCACTACGTATGCCTGTGCCTGCGGCACAATTTTGATACAGGATACAAAAATCACCAATATTAAAATAATCAGACAAATAATCAATACTTCCATGAATTCTCTCCTCTCTACTGTTTGGGCTCTACAATGAGCTTAACACCATTAACTGCATAGACCACGACTACGGTTCCTACCGGAATCGTCATTCCGTCCATTCGGGTGCGCGCTGTCCATTCCTGACCATTCACCTGGATCTGTCCGATACCTTCCAGATTATTGATCTCACTGATGACCACACCCTGTCTGCCGATCATACTTTCCACGTTTGTTCTGCCGCGGTCTTTGTTAAAATACCTGACAGCAATCGGTCTGGTAAAAATGAACAGTACAAGGGATACTACAAGGAACAATACAACCTGTACTGCGACCGGTGCGTGCAGTGCTGCGGCAATCGTGGCTACAAGTGCACCTGCTGCAAACCATATGGTCGTCAGTCCCATGGTTGCAAGCTCCACCACAATCAGCACAATCAGCGCGATCAGCCAGATAAAAAGCATGTTGTCCATTTCTCCATCCTCCCTTCTGATGGAACAAATTCCATACTCAGCATTATTTTACTACATCTGTCCGAATGGGGCAATAAAATCTTTGTAAAAAGGCACCCGTTGTAAAACGGATGCCTTTGTGTGTTACGTGTTCTTAAAGTTTAATAAAATACATGATTGCCGATTACAAGACCTGCCCTGCCGTTGTTTCTTCTGAAATGTGTCAGATCGCCTACATTGGATACGCCGGAAATAGCTTCCGTAGCGGCATCAATACAGCTTTGTTTGATCTTGCCGGATTCCAACACCCTGTTTACCTTACCGTTCTGTGCCGGTGTAAACTGACCGGATGCATAGATTACCGCATGAATGGTATCGGGATAAGCACCGCTTCTTACACGGTTCATGACAACTGCACCTACCGCCAGCTGTCCTTCATAAGCTTCCCCGCCTGCCTCGCACTGGATCAGTGCTGCCAGAAGCAGCGTCGTATCGGCATCCGTTGTATACTGGCCGTAATTCACATGGCGTTTCGCCTCCAGTTCGGCTTCTCTTCTTGCCTTGATGGCTTCCATGGTCTCGCCGGCATCAATCTTAAACTCAATGGAAATATAATCCGTGGAAACGTAGCCGTCCTGCCCTTCATAGTCGATGCAGGCCCAGCCGTCTTCTCCTACCTGTAATACTTCCACTTCATCCCCCTTGGGAAGCACACCATAAATCTCAGCTTCCAAACTGGGTTCTTTCCGGACCTTCAGTCCGTCATTGATATGAGCGACTGTGACACCCACATCCGCTGCCAGGCTCTCGGCATCCTCACCGAATAACAGGTATTCATTGCTGGCCCAGCCAATCAGGTCTCCTGACTGGATTTTTGTCCAGCCATCCTGTTTCTCTAATATCTTTCCTCCGCAGTCCTTATAAAGCTTTCCCGCTTTTTCTGCGTCTGCATTGGGTTCCGTTCTTACATTCAGTGCGCTTGTGACATTGGCCATAACCAGATCGGATTCTTCCTCTAATACCAGACTGTTCAGATCCACATTCAGTTCTTTGGCCGTAGCATGCAGTGCCTTGGATGAATTGGTAGATCTTGCATCCAGTACCGTAGCTGCACCTCCGCTGTAATCTCTCAGGTAATTATAATCAGCAGCTTGGGCATCCATGTCACTTATGAGCAGCAGTCCGATGAGTATTGCAATCGTGACCGGCGCTGTAAGAAACTTTTTGCTTCTTGCCATTTTCGTTACCTCCAAAATCGGTTGTGTAGAGTAAATATATTACACATAACATCTATAATATATACCAATTTTATTACATTTATTACAGAATTGTTACACAACCATGGAAGCTATATTAGCAGAGGTTTTATAATTTGTCAAGTTTTTACATATTACTACATATTCCGGGACTTTTCGATGCAGGCTTCCACTGCATCCATAACGGTTGCACGCAGTCCCATTTCTTCCAGCACTTTTACCGCCTCAATCGTTGTCCCCCCGGGAGAACATACCATATCTTTTAATTCCCCGGGATGCTTTCCTGTCTCCAGGAGAAGCTTTGCGCTGCCCATGACCGCCTGTGCCGACATTTCATAAGCCTGTTTTCTGGGCATACCCGCCAGTACGGCGGCATCCGCCATTGCTTCAATAAACAGGAATACATAAGCAGGTGAACTGCCGCTGATTCCCACTACTACGTCGATCATTTTTTCCGGTACTTCGCTGACCGTGCCAAAGGAGCCTAAAAGTTCCTTCACATACTCCATTTCCCCGTCAGATACCAGTTCCCCCTGTACCACTGCCGTACAACCCTCCAGTACCAGTGCCGGTGTATTGGGCATACAGCGGACAAGCTTGATTTTCTTTCCAAACAGACTCTCTATGGAGGCAATGGTCTTTCCGGCTGCGATGCTGACCACCACCGTTTCCTCCCTGACTGCATCTTTGATTTCTCCGATGACATCCGGGAAAAACTGCGGTTTTACCGCCAGGAAAAGAATGTCTGCCTTTGCCGCCACTTCACAGTTCGTATCCGCCGTCTGTATGCCATATGTCTTTTTACAGCGTTCTACTGCCTCCGGCAGCTTATCCGTACCCAGGATTTCATTTGATAACACCAGTTTTTTCTTTAGTAAACCGCCAATAATGGCTGTTGCCATGTTCCCTAATCCAATAAATCCTATCATTTTTCGTTCCTCCATATTATTTATTAAGTCTTGTTTTAACTTCTTTGTCTGTATGCTTCATACATCAGAACAGATGCTGCAATAGCGGCATTCAGGGACTCTACCTGCCCCTGCATGGGGATTTTCAGATAATCATCTGCCAGATCTGCCGTTTCTTTCTTCAAGCCGTTTCCTTCATTCCCGATCAGAAAAGCGCATCCTTTCCGGTAATCAAATTCATAGTAATTCTTTTGTCCCTTTAAGTGGGCTGCATACACAGGAATGTTTTTCTCCTTCATTTTTTCCACCACTTCAGTAAGTGTTTCTACATATATAAAAGGGACTCTGTAAACAGATCCCATGGTGGAACGGATCGTCTTGGGATTAAAAATATCCACTGTGTCTGCCGTCATGATGATGCCTCTGACGCCGGCGCCCTCTCCGGTGCGTACGATGGTTCCCAGGTTCCCGGGATCCTGCAGGTTTTCCAGTAAAAGAAATGTCCCCTCCGAGTCTGCAAGGAGTTCATCCGGCTCATAAGAAGGCCTGTCCAGTACTGTAATGACCCCCTGTGGCGTCTGTGTATCCGAAGCTCTTTTCATCACTTCATCCGATAACAGCTCATACCCGGTCCTGTTGATCTTCTGAAAGGTTTCCGCTTCTTCCTTTTGCAGTTTGTAAAGTGCTTCGTTTGTCAGATAAATCTCCCGGATCCAGCTTTCGGGAGCCTCCCGCAGCATCTTGATGCCTTCCGCCAGAAAACAGTTCTCTTCCCGGCGCTTCTTTGCCTTCTCCTGCAGGGCAATCAGCTGCCTGATACGGGGGTTAGACGTGCTTGTAATCATAAAACCTGCCTTTCTGCGTTATATGCTAAAAACTCCCTGTGACATCTTTTGTCATAGGGAGTTCCTCCTCGCTTTATTTGGATAACAGTCTGCTGATTTCGTAAGAGTATTCCGAAATGGACTTTTCCATGGACAGTGCTTCTTCAATATCAAAGTCCACGAATTCGCCATGCTTATAACCTACGGTTCTGTTGGTCTTGCCGGCAATCAGAAGATCTACTGCATATGCACCCATAACGGAAGCATAGTAACGATCCTTACAGGTCGGGCTGCCGCCACGCTGAATGTGTCCTAAAATGGTTGCCCGGGTTTCGATACCGGTTGCGGCTTCGATACGCTTTGCCATCTCTATGGAATCACCGACGCCCTCTGCATTGACGATAATGTAATGCTTCTTTCCCATTTTTTTCTTTTCAATAATGTTGTCAATAATCGCCTGCTCATTGTGATCATATTTCTCAGGAAGCAGGATATCTTCGGCGCCATCCGCAATACCGCACCACAAAGCAATATATCCTGCATTACGTCCCATTACTTCGATTACGCTGCATCTTTCATGGGAAGTAGAAGTATCTCTGACTTTATCAATGGCTTCCATTGCCGTATTCACTGCCGTATCAAAACCAATGGTATAATCCGTACATGCAATATCAAGGTCGATGGTTCCGGGAAGTCCGATTGCATTGATGCCGTTTCTGGCAAGTGCCTGTGCACCGCGGTAGGAACCGTCACCACCGATTACAACCAGTCCGTCAATGCCGTGCTTTCTGCAGATATCTGCACCGATCTTCTGCACCTCCGGCTTCTTGAATTCCAGACATCTTGCCGTACCTAAAATGGTACCGCCTCTCTGGATAATATCGGAAACGCTCTTAGCGTCCATATCTATAATCTCTTCATTTAAAAGACCTGCGTAGCCTCTCTCGATGCCCTTTACAGTAAGTCCCTTAGCGATTGCGGTACGTACCACTGCACGAATCGCTGCGTTCATTCCGGGCGCATCTCCGCCACTGGTCAATACGGCAATTGTTTTTACCTGATTTGCCATAATTATTCATCCTCCTAAATACGCTGTAGCAAAACAATTTCCTCTATTTTAACCCTTTTGCTTGCAATTTTCAATGATTTTTTTGATATATTTTTCACATATTACAAATTATCGTTTAGGAAATGGTAACAGAAACGTTTTCTTTTCCGAAAAGCTCTCTTAACCGGTTCAAAAATACCTCGTCTGCTTCCACATTCATGTTTCTTGGAAGTTCTTTCATGGCTTTCGGATTTTCGATATAAATAACGATACTGTCTTTTCCTTCTGAATCCTTAAGCGCATCAAACAGGCTGTTCTCTGCTGCCTTAAAAGCGTCCATATCCGGGAATTTGATCCAGACCTTTTTCGGCAGTGTTGCAAATGGAATCATCTTTTCACAGATTAACTTTCCATCCTTGTCCTCCTCCACAGAAATCCTGCCCTGTACAAAGACCTTGGCATCCTCTGTAAGGTAATTTGCATTCTTTTCATAGTCCTTCGGAAACACGACCACTTCCACACTGCCCACCAGATCTTCAATGGTAAGGAAAGCCATCACCTTGTTGTTTTTGGTATATTTCACCGTTTTTCCGGCTATGAGCCCACCAATGGTTGCCGGAGCACCATCTTTTACGCGAACGGCACCCACCTCTTCGTCAAAAGCAAAATCCGCTGTGGTATTGGTAATTTTTTTCTGCCAGATTTTCTGGTATTCTTCGAGGGGATGACCGCTGACATAGACACCCAGCACCTCTTTTTCAAATGCCAGTTTCATTTCTTTGGGATATTCCCCCACGTTTGGAAGTTTCAGTGTCAGTCCTTCCCTGTCCTCTTCCTCCACCAGATCAAATAAGGACATCTGTCCGGTCAGGTT
>JBJFCA010000147.1:0-13807 GCA_051888725.1 Lachnospiraceae bacterium | reverse complement strand
CTTTCACAGCCTGTAGCATGGGAAGCAGTGTCTGCGAATGTGTTTTTTTATAATTGACAGTATACTCTGCCACAAGGATATCATCCTCCACAACTGCCACAGAGGCTACCAGCCCCGAACTGTCAAGTGCAAGTATTTTCATTTTAAACTAAGCCTTTCTTTTCCACGGTGATCTTGCGATAATCAAAGCCCTTCTTCAGACATTTTTCTATGGTGATGCGCGTATAACCTTTTGGAAGAATCTCTTCGATCAGGTTTGCCCATTCAATCAGGCAGACACCTTCTCCGTAAAAGTAGTCCTCATAACCAATCTCGTCCATTTCCTCAATGTCCCCGATGCGGTATACATCAAAGTGATAAAATGGTATCCTTCCTTCGTCATAGATCTGCACAATGGTGAAGGTAGGACTGCTTACGGGTTCTTCGATACCGAGTCCTTTTGCAAATCCCTGGGTGAAAATGGTCTTTCCGACACCAAGATCTCCGATCAGCGTATAGATTTCACCCGGCTTTGCTTCCTTTGCCAGCGCTTCTCCCAGCTGCCTGGTTTCTTTTTCGCTGTTTGTTTCAATAATCCTTAACATAAAAATGCTCTCATTCTGTTTTACTGTCTGATTTTCACTTTGCCTGCAGGCAGATGGGTCTCCAGCACCTGAATGACCTGAGGCGTATATTCTCCCAGATCTCTCCTCGGGAAAATACAGGCATTGACCTTGGAGGTATACACGATCAGACTTCTGCCGGTGGATACCGCTTTGCGGATATCCTCCCACTTCTGCATTTCCTCCGTGCCATCCTGGGAAACATGAATTCCTTCATCATCCAGTTTGTAGTGGAGCGGCTTTTTAAAAGCCGGGTTGGCAAGAACCTGCTGTTTGCTTCTCAAAAATAATGTCCAGGGAAGATAAAGAAGCAGAATTACACCGGCTACTACCATCAATCCTCCCTTTAGATAGATGCCGGCCACTACCATAAGTGCTCCTACCAGGCTGCCAAATAAACCGGAAAACCCACTGTAGGTATGATGCAGCATATAATCATACAAATCCCCCGCCTTTATGGTAACATCAAATTCTATCATGCCCTGACCTCGCTTTGCTAATCATAGAAAAGCACCTACGGAGTAGGTGCTTCTGTTAAATCTGAAGTACAATGTGGACACCTTGTGGCTTCAATGCTAATCTCCGACTGGCAATACGGACACTTCTTTGTGGTAGGCGCCGCAGGTGCTTCTTCCTTATGCGACAGCTTGTTCATCAGCTTCACAAACATAAACACCACAAATGCCATGATAATGAAGTTAATCACATTTGAAATAAAGGATCCGTAATTAAAGGTTGCCGCCCCGGCTGCCTGTGCCGCCTCCAGAGTAGCGTAATGAGAACCATCCAGTGATACAAACCAGTTGGTAAAATCCACTTTTCCGGTAAATATGCTGACGATCGGCATAATGATGTCATTTACCAGTGAATTGACAATTCCCGTGAAAGCGCTGCCAATAATCATACCGACAGCCAGGTCAATCATATTTCCTCGTAACGCAAATTTCTTAAACTCTTTTAACATTCGTACGTCCCCGCTTTCTTCACCTTTGTAAAATCCCGTTTCTTTTGCTTTTTCTTCGGGATTTACCTCTTTTCATTATATTGTTATCAGGGGAAAAAAGCAAGTTCTTTTCACTATTCGTGACGCAATGCTTCTATGGGACTCAGCTTCGCTGCCTTCCTTGCCGGATAGATGCCGAAAAAGATACCGACTGCCGAAGAAAACAGGGAAGCACCCAATACTGTTGAAAGCTTTACTTTGGCAGCAAAGCCAAGCAGTGAGCAGACACCGTAGGCACCAAGTACCCCAAGGGTAATGCCAATCAGTCCTCCCATCAGCGTAATGATGGCTGATTCTGCCAAAAACTGCAGCAGAATGGAATGGGTTCTGGCACCCAGTGCTTTTCTGATGCCAATCTCCCTTGTTCTTTCCGTAACAGATACCAGCATAATATTCATGACACCGATTCCGCCAACCAAAAGAGAAATCGCCGCCACAAGCACCACAAAGATCGTAACGTAACTCAATATCTGGTTCATTTCACCCATGTAATCACTGAAGCTGTCTATCTGTATGGCATTCTGGTTCCGGACATTGTGTCGGGATTCCATCAGTTTCACGGCATCTTTTGCTACCTGTGTGGAATTATCCGCTCCATCGCTGATAATCAGGATTTCGCTGAAAGTATCCATATAAAAACCAAACGAGCTGCCCAGTACGGAAAGTGGCGTTTCAATGCTTAAAACCGCATTGTCCATCATGGTGATCAGACTGGATGAAGGATCCTGTCTGATTCCCACAATGGTAAATTCCTGCGTATCACCATACATGGTAAGATCCAATGTCATACCCACTACATTTGTAGTACCGAACAGCTCTCTTGCACTGCTTTCCGTAATGACGCAGACTTTATTTGCTGCATAATAATCACTGTCCGTAAAATACCTTCCCCGGATTACCGGTTCTGCAGAAGCATACTCTAATCCGCTGCTGCCAAAGGTAATATTACAGGTAAAAGTGCCTTTCCTTCCGGATACGGAACCGGTCATCATCCCCCTCGGGGTTGCCGTTTTCACATTCTCTACTTTGGCAATGATTGCATCTACGTCTTCCATATCAAATTCAACTTCAACGCCCGCCTCATTGTCTCCGTAGGAATACAGATAAATCTGACCACCGGCAATCGCATTCAGTTCATCATTGATTCCGCCTTTAATGCCGTTTCCGATGGAAATAATCATGACGACAGAAGAGATGCCGATAATAATTCCCAGCATGGTTAAAACAGAACGACCCTTATTGCTTTTGATATTCTTAAGCGCAATTTTTACATATTCCCATATTTGTGACATACCGGCCCCCTACTGATCAGATCCGACAGCAATCACAGCCATTCCGTCTTCTACGCCGCCTGCAGATACACAGGAGAGAATCACAAGATCTGTCTCCTTAAGTCCTTCCTTCACTTCGATATACTCAGAAGAAGAAATACCTGTCACGATGTCTTTGCGTACGGCAATACCATTTTCCACTACATAAACAAAATCTCCGTTCTTGTCCGCATTGAGTGCTTCCACAGGAATCAGCAGTGCATTTTCCGCTTTTCCGGTATGAATCTCCACTTTGGCGTCCAGACCCATATAAATATTGTCATCAGGGTTTTCGATATGTATCTGTACGCCAACGGATGCCGTGCCTGTCGCAGACGCCGTTGCCATACGGTTTATTTTGGAAACCGTGCCCTCATATACCTTACCGTTAATTGTAATATCCGCTTTTTGCCCCAATGAAATCTTTGCCAGATCATACTTTGTTACCGACACCGCTACCCTGACATGATCTGTCCCTGCCAGTGTCAGAAGCTGAATTCCTTCCGTCACTGTCATGCCTTCTACCACGCCGGTTTCCGTTACAATACCGTTAAACTCTGCTGTGATTCCCTGGCTTGCCCTGTCGTAGTTTTCCTTTGTTTTTTCATAGGAGAGCGTATTCAGCTGTTCTGTGGCACTTAAATTTTCCTTCTGATAAGAAGACAGAATTCGTGCTTCTGCCTGCTGCTTCTGGGCTTCCATTTCTGCCTTATATTCCTCACAGGCAGCTATTTTCTCCTCCTCTGCCTCTATTTTCTGCTGTAAATCTTTCTGATCGGCAGGCATTCCGGAGAGGCTGGCTGCATACTGGTTATTCTGCATCTTTATCTGCACCTCAGCGATGGCATCCTGATTGGCCACAGGATCCTTCTGCAGTTCAATCAATTCCTTCTGCAGCTTCAGATTCTCTGCTGCCAGCAAATTGGCTGCGTCATTCTGCCTGGCTGTAAGGCTTTCCCGAAGTGCCTTTAAATAAGCCTTGGAATCAGTAATCTGCTGTTCCAGGACGGACAGATTGGTCTCCGCTTCCTTTAATTTGGCGCCTGCGTCACTGTTATCCGCAAGTGTATCCTTGCCGGAACTGACAGCTGCAATATACTGAAGCTCTGCCTGTTTGAGATTCTCTTCCATATCCATAAGATCATAGGCAATCAAAAGGTCTCCTGCCTGTACCACATCTCCTGCTTCCACGGATACCTCCGACAGTCTGCCGCTTACAGGCGCAAAATATACCTTTGTTTCTTCACTTTCCACTGTGCCGCTGATGTTCACATTTTCCTCTACACTGCCTGTCACGGGGGAAGCAACCGTTGCGTATACAGCCTCATTTTTATTGCTTCCTGACAACATCAAAAGCAGGATTCCGATGATCAGAATGCCTGCTATGATGAATTTCCTGATTTTTTTCTTCTTTCGCTTTTTCTCCGTGGGAGATAATTGCTGTTTCATATCAGTTCCCCTTTTCTTCACTTAAAGTCTCCTGTGACGTATCACTTTCAATTCGTCCGTCTTTAATCTTTATGATTCTCTTTGCCTGTGATGCAATCTCATTGTCATGGGTAATCAGTATGACCGTTCTGCCGTCTTCATGCAGTTGTTTCATAATCTGCATGATCTCCTTTGTAGAGCCGGAATCCAGATTACCCGTCGGTTCATCTGCCAGAATAACAGGTGGTGCCTGGGCAATTGCCCTTGCAATGGCTACTCTCTGCTGCTGTCCGCCGGACATCTCCGCCGGTTTGTGCTCCATTCTCTTTTCAAGTCCCACTCTCCGCAGAGCTTCCTCTGCCAGCGTCAACCTTAAATTTTTCGCCACGCCTCTGTATATCAGCGGCAATTCCACATTCTCGAGTGCAGTCAGATTCTGAATCAGATTAAATCCCTGAAAAACAAATCCGATTTCGCGGTTGCGGATATCAGACAGTTCGTTATCATCCAGATTGGATACATCCTGTCCGTTTAAATAATATTTTCCGCTTGTGGGTACGTCCAGACATCCCAGCATATTCATAAGCGTGGATTTACCGGAGCCTGATTGACCGATAATCGCCACAAATTCACCTTTCTGAATCGTCACGTTCACATGGTCAAGCGCATGTACTTCATTTTCTCCGGGATTATAAATCTTACAGACATCCCGGATTTCCACCAGTGCTTCCATATACTCCCCCTTTTCATTTTTTATTTACGTCCTGTTTTCAGTATAGGGCTTAAGGGCTTATAAATCAACATGGTAAGCAGGGAAATCACGCTTCCCTTGATAAAATTAATAGGTGCCACCGCAAAGCATACATAGGTCGTAATATCCGTAATGGAAGAATTGATGGCGGTGCCCTGGGAAATCAGGGCCTCCAACGGAATCTGATACATTTCCGAATACTTGGGCAGCAGATAAATGGCGTTTAAGAAGGTGCCGAACAGGGTGATACACACCGTCCCCAGGATACAACCGATGATTGCGCCTTTTTTGGTCTTCTTAAATTCATAGACAAGACTTGCCGGAAGCAGCAGACTGCAGCCGATGGTAAAATTGGCAAGATCTCCCACAAATGCGGTGTCCGTACCTTTGATCAGTATTTTTAATAATACTTTACAGAACTCGGTCATCACACCTGACACCGGACCAAATGCAAAACTGGCAATCATAACCGGCAGTTCACTGAAGTCCAGCTTATAATGCCCCGGTGCCAGAAACGGCAGCGGGAAGTCAAAGAGATAAAGGATGACGGAGATTGCGGATAACATACCCGTTACCGCCATCATACGGGTCGTAAAGAGTTTCCTTTTTCTGCCGTTTTTATGATCTGCCGCTTTTTCAATCAATATGGCTGCCACAAAAATCAGGAAGATAATTCCTAAAAACTCCAGAAAAAAAATAAGATTGTCTGCGATTGCTTTTCCTAAACCATTCATTTTAAAATCCTCACCTTTCCTGCTTCGGTAGCAAGTTCGGTCTTCGTATGTAACGGTGCGCACCAAAAAACCCCGGTTATATAACCGGGGTCCTTACATGCAAAAGACGGCTTTCCGTGTTTAGAAAGCTTTTTCTCTTCTTTCATCCAGACTATACTGTTGGTACCGGATTCTTACCGGTTCGGCCGGACCTTACGGCCCGGGTCGCAGACTCATCAGATTTCCTGCTTCACTGCCAGTAGGGAATTACACCCTGCCCCGAAGATTTATTATTTTTACGTCCACATAATAGCATGTCTTACTATAAATGGCAATACCTTTATTTGATTTTCATGGTGAGGCTGATTCTCTTCTTTGGCACATCCACCGCCAATACCTGTACATCCACCACATCTCCGACGCTGACAGCCTCCAGAGGATGCTTAATAAAGCGGTCCGTGATCTGGGAAATATGTACCAGACCGTCCTGATGCACACCGATATCCACAAAGACACCGAAATCAATGACATTGCGCACGGTTCCCTTTAAGATCATACCGGGCTTTAAGTCCTTCATATCCAGTACATCACTGCGAAGGATGGGTGCCGGCATATCCTGTCTGGGATCCCTTGCAGGCTTTTCCAGCTCTTTTATAATATCACTCAGGGTAATCTCGCCGATTCCCAGTTCCATGGCAAGTTTTTTCTTATCGGTAATCTTTTTCTCGATACTGCCGATTCTTTCTTCTGCAGTTTTATTTTCTGTTGCAGGCTCTTTTGATGCCGGAATGGCAGCACCGTTCATGGCAAGCGCCAGTGCTTTTCCCATGGCAGTGTTGGTGTTGTGTACCTGAATGGTTTTCTTTGCGGGTGCCTTGGGCTTTTCTTCCGTTCGTTTGCCTTTCGTCCTGTCCTGTGCGGCCTTTTTCTGAAATTCTCTCACATCCTCCATGGTAAGACCCAGTTTCTCAAGCAGTTTTTCTGCTGCCTCATAGGATTCAGGATGCACACTGGTTGCATCAAGCGGGTTATCGCCGCCTGTAATCCGTAAGAATCCCGCACACTGTTCAAATGCCTTGGGGCCCAGTTTGGCAACTTTTAAAAGCTCCCTTCTGTTGGTAAACCTGCCGTTCTTTTCCCGGTAATCCACAATATTCTGTGCGATTGTCTTGCTGATTCCGGAAATATATTCCAGTAAAGAAACAGATGCCGTATTTAAATCCACACCTACCTTGTTCACGCAGTCTTCCACGACACCGTTTAACGCCTCTCCCAGTTTTTTCTGATTCATATCGTGCTGGTACTGCCCGACACCGATGGACTTGGGATCAATTTTCACAAGCTCTGCCAGAGGATCCTGCAGTCTTCTTGCGATGGAGGCAGCGCTTCTCTGGCCTACATCGAAATTCGGAAACTCTTCCGTTGCAAGTTTGCTTGCAGAGTATACGGATGCACCTGCTTCGTTGACGATGACATATTGTACCGGGGTATCCAGCTCTTTGATCATATCCACAATAACCTGTTCCGACTCTCTTGAGGCAGTACCGTTACCCACGGAAATTAAGGAAACGCCGTATTTTTTAATCAGCTTCTTTACCTCTGCCTTCGCCTCCGTCACCTTATTCTGCGGGGCTGTGGGGTAAACTACCTTTGTATCCAGCACTTTTCCCGTTGCATCCACAACCGCTAACTTACAGCCTGTACGGAAAGCGGGATCCCAGCCAAGTACCACTTTCCCGGCAATGGGCGGCTGCATCAGCAGCTGTTTTAAGTTCTTGCCAAATACATTAATGGCGCCATCCTCTGCTTTTTCGGTCAGTTCATTCCGGACTTCTCTTTCAATAGAGGGTGCAATCAGACGGTCATAGGCATCCTCCACGGCGTCCTTAAGAACCGGCGTGGTATAAGCATTGTCCGATGTTATAACCTGTTTTTCCAGATATCTTAAGATCCTTTCCACCGGTGCATTCACCTTCACTGTGAGAACCTTTTCCGCTTCCCCTCTGTTTAAGGCAAGGACTCTGTGTCCTGCCATTTTTTTCACCGGCTCTTCAAAGTGATAGTACATTTCATAGACACTTTCCTGCTTTTCATCCTTGGCTTCGGATGTAACCACACCCTCTTCCATGGTGGCATTTCTGATATACTGACGGTATTCTGCAGAGTCGGAAATACTCTCTGCAATAATATCCTTTGCACCCTGCAGGGCTTCCTCGGCACTATGTACCTGTTTTGCTTCCTCTGTATCCTCTCCGGTCACGTATTTTGCAGCTTCCCCTAAAACGTCCTCTGTGGCGTTCTGGGCAAGCAGATACTCTGCCAGTCCGGAAAGTCCTTTCTCCTTGGCAATGCCGGCCCTTGTTTTTCTTTTGGGACGATACGGACGGTATAGATCCTCCACCACCACCAGCGTTTCTGCTGCCAGTATCTTTTCCTTCAATTCCTCCGTCAGTTTTCCCTGCTCCTCTATACTGCCCAGTACCTGCTCTTTTTTCTCCTCTAAGGAACGCAGATACAAAAGCCTCTCATGCAGGTTTCGAAGCTGTTCATCATTTAAGGAACCGGTTACCTCCTTGCGGTAACGGGAAATGAAGGGAATGGTATTGCCCTCATCAATCAGTCCTACCGCTGCCTCCACCTGCCATTTTTTTACCTGTAATTCGTCTGCAATTTTTGTAATGATATCCATATTTCCTCACATTCTGCCGTCGTGCGGCCATCCCCTCGGGGACTGTAATACTACTCCTGTTATTATACTGAAAAACATAACGCCTTTCAATTGTAAATGGGAAAAAAAGATGCTACAATATGAGAAATGTATCAGAAATTTATGGGAGCAGACAATATGGATAATTTTTATATGGACGATTATTATAGCGGTCCCGGAATGCCGAAACAGAATAAATTTGCTACCGCTTCTTTTGCACTCGGTATGTGTTCGCTTGTACTTTTATGCACACTGTTTTTACCGATCCCCTTAGGAGCACTGGGCATTCTCTTTTACTGTCTTTCCAGGCGAAAAGGCCGTCCTGCCGATTCTCCTGCCAAAGCCGGACTGGTCACTTCCCTGATCGGTTTAATTTTTGGCTCTGTCTGCATGGTATTTACCCTTTACTCTGCCATAAGTATGTTGAAACCGGAAAACAAGGATCTTTTGAACCAACAGTTTGAATCGGTATACGGAATGGATTTTGATGAATATATGAACCATATCTATGGGGAAGACTATGAAGACATGTACCGTAATCTGTTCGGGAATGAAATGGAAGATTAGAAAGGTAGGAAAAACGTGAATACTATACTATCGGGTGCAGAATTGAAAGATAAAGCAAAAGAAAAACTGAGCGGTCATTATGGCTTTTTGATTGGAATCTCCTTTTTGTCCGGTCTTCTGTCCTATCTGTGTTCCATGATGATTACAGTTCTGTTTTCTTCTGACACACTGGCCGGATTTATTCTGTCAGAAGGGGTTTCTTTTATCATATCCGTATTTGTGGGTGTGCTGTCTGTGGGACTTACCTATGTGTATTTAAAAACTGCCTGCGGTGTTCCCTGCCGTGTATCGGATCTGTTTTACGGTTATTCCCAGAAGCTGAATGTTTCTCTGGGCATCTCCCTGATCCGCAATCTGTTGTCGCTCATTCCGAGTCTGGCATACATCATTCCCCTGACCATGTTTCAAATGACAGGACAGTTTACATGGCTTTATCTGGTTCCGGTTTGTCTGGTTGTATCCATGATTGTTTATCTGCCGCTTTACCTGATGCTGTCTCAGGTTATGTTTATTCTGCTTGATTTTCCGGACAAATCCGTAAGTGAAATACTCACTTTCAGCATCCGGATCATGCAGGGAAACAAAAAACGGCTGTTGCTTTTGATTTTTAGCTTTATTCCCATTTCCCTTTTGGCTACAGTGTCCATAATCGGTGTGCTCTGGGTGATTCCCTATGTCAATATGACATATACTATTTTTTATCTAAACATCATGCAGCAGCGTCCCGCCGAATAACTCCGGCATGAACGCTGCTGCTCATTTTTCTATGCATCTGCGGCGCCTTCCACCGGTTTTGCCCCGGTACTCAGCCACTTCAGATAACCATTGATGAAATTATCAATCGCGCCGTCCAAAACGGCATCTGCATTTCCGCTTTCCACACCTGTTCTTAAATCCTTCACCAGCTTATAAGGCTGCAGCACATAGGATCTGATCTGGTTTCCCCAGCCGATATCCTTGACTTCACCCCGGATATCGGAAAGCTTTTCCGCATTGGCTTCCTGCTTCAGCAAATACAGCTTCGCCTTTAACATCTGCATTGCCTTTTCCTTATTCTGGAACTGGCTTCGTTCATTCTGGCACTGCACCACGGTTCCGGTAGGAATGTGTGTAATACGGATGGCAGAAGATGTCTTGTTAATATGCTGTCCGCCGGCGCCACTGCTTCGGTAGGTGTCGATTCTGAGATCCTCCTCGTTAATATCCACATCCAAATCCTCTTCAATATCCGGCATGACATCCAGCGATACAAAGGAAGTCTGGCGTTTGCCCTGGGCATTGAACGGGGAAATTCTCACCAGTCTGTGTACGCCTTTTTCTGATTTCAGATAGCCGTATGCATTTTCACCGTTCACCTGAAAGGTAACCGATTTGATACCGGCTTCGTCTCCATCCAGATAATCCAGTACTTCAACGGAAAATCCCTTTCTTTCCGCCCATCTGGTATACATGCGGTACAGCATACTGCACCAGTCACAGCTCTCTGTTCCGCCTGCTCCCGCATTGAGTTTCAAAATGGCATTGTTGCCGTCATATTCCCCGGATAAAAGGGTACCGATGCGCATCTGCTCCAGACCATTTATAAAATGATCCAGTTCCTCTTCTATCTCAGGAATCAGGCTCTCATCATTTTCTTCATACCCCATCTCAATGAGTGTCAGAATATCGTCATATCCGTTTTTTAAGTCCCGGTAGGTCTGACAGGTATCCTTCAGATTCTTTAACTCTTTCATGAGTTTGTTGGAGCGGTCCGGATTGTCCCAAAAGCCGGGAGCCTCCATTTCCCGTTCCAGTTCTTCGATTCGCTTCTCCTTATTTACTAAGTCAAAGTGAATCCCTCACTTCCGCTAAAGGGGTTTCATAGGTAAGCAATTTTGCTTTCATGTTATCCAGTTCTACCACTTAAACGTCACCTCTTTCTTTTCTATCTTTCATCTGTGCTCTGTTTCATCTGCACGTTGCACACTATTTATTTCTGCCGCAGCACTGCTTGTATTTCTTACCGCTTCCGCAAGGGCAGGGATCATTGGGGTAAATCTTGACATTCTCCCGCTTTTTGGGGGCCTTCGGGCCTGAATCATCCTTGTTGGTACCGGTCACTTTGGCTACCTGCTCCCTTTCCACTTTCTGTTCCAGCTTTACACGAAGCAGGAGTCTTACCGTATCTTCACGGATGTTTTCCGTCATTTCGTCGAACATCTCATAACCGCTGATCTTGTATTCAATCACGGGATCCCTCTGGCCAAGTGCCTGCAGACCGATACCCTGACGCAGCTGGTCCATATCATCAATATGTGCCATCCACTTCTTGTCAATGACCTTCAGCAGAATCACACGCTCCACTTCACGCATCATTTCCGCTTCGGGGAACTCTGTTTCTTTGGCCTCATACAGCTTTACGGCTTCTTCTTTTAACTGCTGTTTTAAGCCGTTTTTCCTGGTTGCCGTCACCCGCTCTTTGGTCACGGGCTTTAAGGGAATAATGGGAAGCAGCAGAGAATTGAGTTCGTTGAAATCCCATTCATCAGCGCCTGCATCCTCCCCGATTGCCATATCCACACAATGTTCTACCACATCCGTGATCATCTTGTAGATCACATCACGCATGCTCTCTCCGTCCAGCACACGGCGTCTCTCGCTGTAGATAATTTCACGCTGTTCACTCATGACGCGGTCGTATTCCAGCAGATTTTTACGTACACCGTAGTTATTATTTTCAATCTTCTTCTGTGCGGTCTCAATGGCATTGCTTAACATCTTATGCTGGATTTCCTGTCCTTCAGGAATTCCCAATGCATTAAACATGTTAATGAGTCTCTCGGAACCGAACAGTCTCATAACGTCATCTTCCAGGGAAATATAGAACTTGGATTCACCGGGATCGCCCTGACGTCCGGCACGTCCACGCAACTGGTTGTCGATACGTCTTGATTCATGACGCTCCGTACCGATAATCATCAGACCGCCTGCAGCTCTGGCTTCTTCATCCAGCTTGATATCGGTACCACGGCCCGCCATATTGGTAGCAATGGTAACGGCTCCGTGAATACCTGCATCTGCCACGATCTCTGCTTCCAGTTCGTGGAATTTTGCATTCAGGACTTTATGCTGGATACCCCTCCTCTTTAACATGTCGCTTAATTCTTCGGAGGCCTCAATGGTAATGGTACCCACTAATACCGGCTGTCCTTTGGCATGTGCTTCCTCCACAGCCTGTACAATGGCACGGAGTTTTTCCTTCTTGGTCTTATATACCGCATCCTGATGATCTATTCTGGCCACAGGCTTATTGGTAGGGATCTCTATAACGTCCATTCCGTAAATATCGCGGAATTCCCTCTCCTCTGTCAGTGCGGTACCGGTCATGCCGGCTTTCTTTTCAAACAGATTAAAGAAATTCTGGAAAGTAATGGTAGCAAGCGTCTTGCTTTCTCTCTTTACCTTTACGTGCTCCTTGGCCTCGATTGCCTGATGCAGACCATCCGAATAACGGCGTCCCGGCATGATACGTCCGGTAAACTCATCAACGATCAGTACCTGATCATCCTTTACCACATAATCCTTGTCCTTAAACATCAGGTTATGGGCACGCAGTGCCAGAATAATATTGTGCTGGATTTCCAGATTTTCCGGATCTGCAAAGTTGTCAATCTGGAAAAAGCGCTCTACCTTCTCCACGCCGGCTTCCGTCAGATTGATGACCTTATCCTTTTCATTGACGATAAAGTCTCCTGTCTCCTCCTGCACAACGCCCATGATGGCATCTATCTTGGAAAGTTCCGCCATATCCTCGCCACGCTTCATCTGGCGGGCCAGTATATCACAGGCTTCATAGAGTCTTGTGGATTTGCTGCTCTGTCCGGAAATAATTAGCGGCGTACGTGCCTCATCAATCAGGACGGAGTCCACTTCATCGATAATGGCATAATGCAGGTCACGCAGTACCAGCTGCTTCTTGTATACCACCATGTTGTCACGCAGGTAGTCAAAACCAAGCTCATTGTTGGTAACATAGGTAATATCGCAGTTATATGCCTCTCTTCGTTCCTCCGGTGTCATGCTGTTTAATACCACGCCAACCGTAAGACCCAAAAATCTATGTACCTGTCCCATCCATTCCGCATCACGGTGTGCCAGGTAGTCGTTGACGGTGACGATGTGAACGCCCTTGCCTTCCAGTGCATTTAAATAGGCCGGCAGTGTGGAAACCAGGGTTTTTCCTTCACCGGTACGCATCTCGGCGATACGTCCCTGATGGAGAATGATACCACCGATCAGCTGCACTCTGTAATGTTCCATATTGAGGGAGCGCTTTGCACCTTCCCTGACCACCGCAAATGCTTCAGGCAAAAGGTCGTCCAGTGTCTCACCTTCTTTTAATCTCTTTTTGAACTCATCCGTCTTGGCACGAAGCTGTGTATCGGACAGTTCCTGCATGGCCGGACGGAGGGATTCAATTTTATCTACAATCGGTTCAATCCTTTTTAATTCTCTTTCGCTGTGTGTGCCGAAAATCTTTGATACTAAACTCATAAATTCGATACTCCAATCTACGTTCTTTCACAACGTAAAGATTATTTTATCAGATTTTTATGCCATATTCAACCAAAATACATTATGAAACCGTTAAAGTTTTATGAACAAAAAAGCCGCCACACCCCGGTATTCCGAAAGCGTGACAGCCTATTCTGCATAATTTTAGTATTCCATTGCTTTTTCTTCGCCC
>JBJFCA010000146.1:0-13823 GCA_051888725.1 Lachnospiraceae bacterium | reverse complement strand
AAGGTTTTAAAATCTTAAAGGAAAAAGGTGTGGAGAACTTCGGTATTCATGCATTTTTAGCAAGTAATACGGTAACCAATGACTATTATCCGACACTTGCAAAAGAACTTTTTGAACTGGCGGTTAAATTGAAAGAAGAGACCGGTGCCCATATTACATTCATCAATCTTTCAGGCGGTATCGGTATTCCGTACAAACCGGAGGATGCGCCTAATGACATCCGCTTAATCGGCGAGGGCGTCAGAAAGGTTTATGAAGAAGTACTGGTACCGGCAGGCATGTCAGATGTGGCAATCTATACAGAACTTGGAAGATTTATGATGGCTCCTTACGGACATCTTGTGACAAAAGCAATCCATGAAAAGCATACCCACAAGGAATATATCGGTGTGGATGCCTGTGCCGTCAATCTGATGCGTCCGGCCATGTATGGAGCTTATCATCACATCACCGTACTGGGGAAGGAAAATGAACCATGTGATCACAAATATGACGTGGTAGGTTCCTTATGTGAAAATAATGATAAATTTGCAATAGACAGAATGCTGCCTGAGATAGAAATCGGTGATTATCTTGCCATTCATGATACCGGAGCACATGGATTTGCCATGGGGTACAATTACAACGGCAAGTTAAAGTCCGCTGAACTTCTGTTAAAGGAGGATGGCAGTGTGGAGCTGATACGACGGGCGGAAACCCCGAAGGATTACTTTGCAACCTTTGACTGCTTTCCTATTTATGAGAAGTTCCATTTTGATGAATAGGGTGTAATGGTAAGATGAGTCCGGTACAGTGGGAATAGTGTGTAACAGTGTAACATTGTAACAGGAAAAAACTGCTTGTCAAAGACCGGAGAATATGGTAACATATATTTCGGCTGTGAAAGCAGTAAGCCGGTGTGGCGGAATGGCAGACGCGGCAGACTCAAAATCTGTTTGTGGCAACACAGTGCGGGTTCAAGTCCCGCCACCGGCAGTACTGGTAATTTTAATGAATAAGCGCAGGTTACGTTTTGTGACCTGCGCTTAATTTGTATCAATTCGTGTTTTCGGGGATAATGAATAAAGTTTCTGATGCATCTTTTTTCAGAATATGGTAAGATAAATGTATATGCGAGAAGGAAATGGTTGGGGCATGGATTGCAAAGAGTGTGAAAAACAGATACCGGCATTTATAGCGGATGAACTGGATGACAAAGAACTGAAACGGTTTCTTGCGCATGTGGAACATTGTACGGAATGTGAAGAAGAACTGACCATTCAGATTCTGGTAGAGGAAGGTATTTCCCGCCTGGAAGATGGCAGAGCCTTTGACCTGAAAGAAGAAATCACGCGCAGGATGGAAGGTGCAAAGCACAAGCTTAGAATGCACAGGGTATTTCGCTATGCAAGAATTACGTTTGAAATACTGGCAGCACTGGCAGTGGGACTGCTTGTGGTGTTTTTTGTGTTGTAATTGTTTATGGAATCAGAGCGGAAAGGGAAGAAGTAATGAGCGAAAAAATAGTTTTGATAGACGGACACAGTATACTGAACAGGGCATTTTACGGGCTTCCCGATCTGACCAATGCGGAAGGTCTGCATACCAATGCCGTATACGGATTTCTGAATATTATGTTTAAGATACTGGAGGAGGAAAAACCACAGTATCTTGCAGTCGCGTTTGACAGAAGTGAACCCACTTTCCGGCATGAAATGTATAAAGCCTATAAGGGAACCAGAAAGCCGATGCCGGTGGAATTAAGAGAACAGGTTCCGCTGATGAAGGACATGCTTAAAGCAATGGGAATCTGCATTTTAGAGCATGCCGGCTGGGAAGCAGACGATATACTGGGAAGTCTTGCCAAAGCTTCGGAAAATAAAGGAATGCAGGTGACGCTTTTATCCGGTGACAGAGACCTTTTACAGATTGCATCCGGTCAGACAAAAATCAGAATCCCCAAGACAAAGGGTGGCAAGACGGAAGTAGAAGACTATTATGCTGCGGATGTAGAAGCAAAATACGGCGTTACACCGACGCAGTTTATTGAACTGAAGGCGCTGATGGGAGATACGGCGGATAATATTCCCGGGGTTCCCAAAGTGGGAGAAAAGACTGCCATGGACCTTATGAAACAGTTCGGCTCGCTTGAGAACATCTATGCCCATATAGAGGAAGTGGCCAAAAAATCTGTGAGAGAGTCGCTTGCAGAAAACAGGGAACTGGCAGATTTAAGTAAAACACTGGCCACAATTAAGACGGACTGTGAACTGTCATTTGTTTATGAAGATGCAAAAGCAGAAAATTTTTATACCAAAGAAGCGTATGCCCTGTGTAAAAAGCTGGGATTTAAGAATTTCTTAAACAGGTTCGAAAATGATGTGCAGGAAAAATCAGGCGTTTCTGATACTTTTCACATGATACAAAACGAACAGGAAGCGGCCTTAGTTTTTCGCAAAGGGGAAGATGGAGGACAGGCAGGCTTTTGCAGATTACAGGCAGGGCTTGCAATTTGTCTGTCAGAAGAAGAGACTTATTTTATACCAGAGCTCCTTATGCCCGAAGGATTTCTTTCTGCCAGGATGCACGAACTTTCCGGGAAAGCGGAGCTTTCTGTCTGTGATATTAAGAAACAGTATGCTTATCTTGCAACGGATACCACGGACAGATATTTTGATACCTTAATTGCCGCTTATTTATTAAATCCCTTGAAAAATGATTATGATGCCGAAAGTATTGCCGGAGAGCATCTGCAGATGATGATTCCCGGCAGAAGTGAAGTGTTCGGAAAGAAAAGTGAAGCGCAGGTATACGCTGAAACGCCAAAAAAGGTTATGGAATATGCATGCTACTGTGCTTATACGGCCTATGCGGCAAAAAATATCCTCACAAAAAAGCTCCTCGATACGGGAATGCTGCCTTTGTTCAAAGAAATCGAAATGCCTCTTTCCCTGGTTTTATTCAGTATGGAGCAGGAGGGCATTCTGGTAAGGCCGGAGGAACTGAAGGCTTACGGTGAAAGGCTGTCAGAAAGAATTACAGAACTGGAAAGCAGTATTTATCAAGAAGCCGGAAAAGAATTTAACTTAAATTCCCCGAAACAACTGGGCGAGATCTTATTTGAGGAAATGCATCTGCCCGGTGGGAAAAAGACAAAGACCGGATATTCTACTGCTGCAGATGTGCTGGAAAAGCTGGCGCCGGAGTATAAAATTGTGGCAGATATTCTGGAATACAGAGGACTTGCAAAATTAAAATCCACTTATGCGGAAGGATTATTTGCCTGCATTGAGAAAGACGGCAGAATTCACACAACTTTTAACCAGACAATCACTGCCACCGGCAGAATCAGTTCCACAGAGCCCAATCTGCAGAATATTCCCATGCGTACGGAGCTCGGCAGACAGATTCGTAAGGTTTTTATACCCAGGGAAGGCTATGAGTTTACGGATGCGGATTATTCCCAGATCGAACTGCGTGTGCTGGCACATATGTCGGGAGATGAAAAGCTGATTGAGGCTTACCGCAAAGAGGAGGACATCCACCGTATTACGGCATCCCAGGTGTTCCACGTACCTTTTTCGGAGGTGACAGACCTGCAGAGAAGAAATGCCAAGGCAGTCAATTTCGGTATCATATACGGAATCAGCTCCTTTGGCTTAAGCCAGGACTTGAGTATCAGCAAAAAAGAAGCTGCTGCTTACATGGAACAGTATTTTGAAACTTATCCGAAGATACGGGATTTTATCAACGGACTCGTGAAGGAAGCAAAGGAGAAGGGCTATGCCGTGACATTATTTGGCAGACGAAGACCGATACCGGAGCTTGCTTCCAATAATTTTATGCAGCGAAGCTTCGGAGAAAGAATTGCCATGAATTCTCCCATTCAGGGAACAGCAGCGGATATTATCAAGATCGCCATGATAAAGGTATGGAAATCATTGCGGGAACAGGGACTGAAATCAAAACTGCTTTTACAGGTACACGATGAACTGCTGGTGGAAACTGCCAAAGAGGAAGAACAACAGGTAGCTGCGATTATACAGGATAGTATGAAAGGTGCGGCAGATCTGGCAGTGGAACTGGCGATAGACATGCATACCGGAGATAACTGGTACGAGGCAAAATAAAATACATGGATGGAATATTAAAAAGGGGGAATCTATATGCGTCTGATCGGCATTACAGGCGGTGTCGGCGCCGGCAAAACGGAAATCTTATCTTATATCCGGAAGCATTATCTTTGTAAGATCTGTCTGGCAGATGAGGTGGCGCACAATATTGAGCAGCCGGGACAGGAATGCTATGAAAAAATCGTAAAACTTCTGGGCAGGGGCATCCTAAACGAAGAGGGACAGATCGACAGGAACCGTATGGCTGCCAGAATTTTTCTGGACAAGACGCTCCTTGAAAAAATAAATGCCATTGTTCATCCTGCCGTGCGTCATTATCTTGAGGAAGAAGTAAGTAAAGCAAAAGAAGATTGCAGGACAGAGCTTTTCTTTATCGAAGCGGCACTTCTCATTGAAAACGGATATAGAGATTTTGTAGATGAAATGTGGTATGTGTATGCCTCTCTGCCCGTCCGGGAGCAGAGGCTTAAGGAAAGCAGAGGCTACAGCAGGGAAAAGATTCAAAAAATCATGAGCAGCCAGCTGACGGAGGAACAGTTTCGGAAAAACAGTGATTTTATCATTGACAACAGCGGCAGCCTGGATACCGCATACGACCAGATAAACAAAAGACTGGAGGCATATACGTGGCAGGAGTAGCAAAAAAAGAGAAAAAAATCACCCGCACGGAAAGAGAAAATATGGTATTCGGACTGGATATCGGAACCAGAAGTATTGTGGGAACTGTTGGATATAAGGATGGCGAACGCTTTGTGGTAAAAGCGGAGTATGCAAAAGAACATGAAACCAGAGCCATGCTGGACGGACAGATCCACGATATCAAAAAAGTGGGAAATACCATACGGGAAGTGAAGGAAGCTTTGGAAAAAGAACTTGGGTTTCCTTTAAAAGATGTATGTATTGCTGCAGCGGGACGTGTCTTAAGGACCGTGACCATTCATGCGGATTCCGATTTCGAAGAAGATAAAACCGTTACAAATGAAGATATGTATGCACTTTCCGCAAAGGGTGTGGAACAGGCCTATGAAGAATTCTCAAAAGGAAACCATACGGGATTAAAATTCTTTTGTGTGGGATATTCTGTAATCCGGTATTATATGAACGGGTATCCGATTCTGACCCCGGAGGATCATAAAGCCGGCAGCATCGGAGCGGATATGATTGTTACATTTCTGCCGGAAGACGTGGTGGACGGCCTTTACAAGGCTGTGGAAATGGCAGGTCTTGAGGCTGTCAATCTGACACTGGAGCCTATTGCTGCCATCCAGGTTGCCATTCCGGAAAAATTCAGAATGTTAAATATTGCACTTGTAGATGTGGGAGCAGGTACTTCCGATATTTCCATAACCAAGGATGGCGCCATTATTGCATACGGCATGATTCCGATTGCAGGAGACAGTCTTACCGAGACGATTGCAAGACATTGCCTTGTGGATTTTAATACGGCAGAACAGATCAAGAGGCAGATCACGGAAGACGGGGAAATCACCTACACGGATATTATGGGATTGCCGCAGACCATTTCCTCCGGGGAACTGATGCAGGTATTATCTCCGAGCATTGAAGCCATGACAAAGCCGGTTGCGGATTGTATCAGGGAATTAAACGGTGATAAATCTGTCAGTGCGGTGTTTGTGGTTGGCGGCGGCGGTAAAATTCCGGGATATACGCAGGCACTTTCCGAAGAACTGGGCATTGTCAGGGAAAGAGTGGCAATCCGCGGCGGTGACGTGATGGGCTTTGTGGATTTTCCGGATTATGTCCGGAAGGATTCCCTGCTTGTCACACCGGTGGGTATCTGTTTGAGCTACTACGAACAGTATAACAATATTGTATATGTAACCTTTAACGAACAGAGAATCAAGGTATATGATAACGGAAAGCTTTCTGTTGTGGATGCTGCCATGCAGGCAGAATTTCCCAATGAAGGACTCTTTCCAAAGAGAGGTCCCGAACTGAGTTTTAAGGTGGACGGAAAGAGCAGGATCAGGCGCGGGGAACCGGGAGAGTCTGCCATTATTATGGTAAACGGCGAACCGGCGGATATCCATACATCCATTAAAGCCAATGACGTGATTACCGTACTGCCTTCCACGGCAGGAGCAGCAGCAAGACTTAAGGTAAATGCGCTGCCGGAATATCATCAGACCATAAAGGTAATCGTTAACGGAAAAGCCGTAACCTTACCTAAATTTGTACTGGTAAACGGAAAACTGCAGACAGAATATTATGAGATCCAAAATCAGGATGATATCGTCTTGCAGGATTACTTCACGGTGGAACAGATTTTTGAACTGCTGGATATGAAGGCGGTGCCCGGAAGCATTCTGGTAAACAATACGGCAGCTGATGATAAGACAAAGATATATGAGAATTTTACACTGCAGTTTACAGAAAACGAAGAGGTTACTGCCACAGATACCGGGACTGCCGAAGAAGATGACATGGCAGGGACTGCCAAAGAAGATGCCGTAGCAGGGATTGCCGAAGAGGATGCCGTAGCAGGGACTGCAGAAGCAGAGCCTGCGGATTCTCCCGTACCGGTTATTCATGATATACAGGTGCTGGTGAATGGTCTGCCCGTCATTTTAAGCGGAAAGACAGGGTACGTATATGTGGATGTGTTTGACTACATAGACTTTGATTTAAAAAATCCCAAAGGCTCCGGCATTGAGACAAACTTAAACGGCCGCCCTGCAGAATATCTGAAGGAAATCTATGACGGCGATGTAATTGACATCAAATGGAAGGACTAAGAACAAATGAGATTTTGCAGTATTGCCAGCGGAAGCAGCGGAAACTGTATTTATGTAGGATCTGAGACGACGCATCTTTTAATTGATGCAGGTATCAGCGCAAAAAAAATTGAAGAAGGTCTTCATCAGCTTAATCTTACGGGAAGAGATATTGACGGCATACTCATTACCCATGAACATTCCGATCATGTGGCAGGGCTTGGGGTATTCTGTAAAAAATACAATGTGCCGCTGTTTGCAACCAGGGGTACGATCAAAGCCATTTTGGAGGGAAAAGGAAAAAATATTCCGGATGCTTCCCTGTTTCAGGAAGTGGAAGCAGACAGCCGGATGATCATTAAAGATCTGAAAGTATCGCCCATGAGAGTATCCCATGACGCGGCGGAACCTGTAGCGTACAAAGTAGGATACGGTGAGAAAAGGATTGCGGTATGTACGGATCTTGGAGTCTTCAACGATTATACGGCAGCCTCCCTGTCGGGGCTGAATGCCATTCTGCTGGAGGCGAATCATGATGTCAACATGCTGCAGGTAGGTTCTTATCCGTATTATCTGAAGCAGCGGATACTGGGAAACAGAGGACACCTGTCCAATGAAAATGCGGGCAGACTTTTAGACAGAATCTTAAATGACGGGATGCAGGCAGTACTGCTTGGTCATTTGAGCAAAGAAAACAATATGCCGGAACTTGCCCACGAAGCAGTCCGTATGGAGATTACCATGGGGAAGAGCGGCTATAAGGCAGATGATTTTCCGATTTATGTGGCAGCAAGGGATTCACTTTCCCCTGTCATTTCACTTTAGGACATTTCTTCTTGCAAAGCAAAATGCCATGTACTATAATTGGTTACAAATTTGCGTCCCGGTGGCGGACAGAAAGGTATATACTTACATGAAAAAGACAATCATTACGGTAGTAGGAAAAGATACGGTAGGAATCATAGCGAAAGTCTGTACCTATCTTGCAGAAAACAAGATTAACATTCTGGATATATCCCAGACGATTGTACAGGGATATTTTAACATGATGATGATCGTAGATACATCGGGAAGTACCAAATCCCATGGAGAAATGGCAAATGAACTGGAAAAACTGGGAGAGGATATCGGTGTCATCATCAAGTGTCAGAAGGAAGAAATCTTTGATATGATGCACAGAATATAATGGCAGCACTTTAAGGAGACAGGCATGATAAATATACATGAAGTGGTAGAAACCAATAATATGATTGAAAAGGAAAACCTGGATGTGCGAACCATCACACTGGGTATCAGCCTTTTGGACTGTATTGATTCCGATTTAGAGGCACTGAACCGGAAAATTTATGAAAAGATTTACGAAGCGGCAAAGGATCTGGTAAAAACAGGGGAAGAAATCTCAGCAGAGTTTGGGATTCCCATTGTAAATAAAAGGATTTCGGTCACACCGATTGCCCTTGTCGGTGCGGCAGCCTGCAAAACAGTTGAGGATTTTGCAAGCATTGCCCGGACGCTTGATAAAGTGGCGCATGAAGTAGGCGTCAATTTTATAGGCGGTTATTCCGCACTGGTATGCAAAGGTATGACACCTGCAGACGAACTGCTGATCCGTTCCATACCCTTAGCACTTTCTACGACAGAAAGAGTCTGCAGTTCTGTGAATTTAGGCTCCACCAGAACAGGAATTAATATGGATGCTGTCCGCCTTATGGGACAGATTATCAAGCAGACGGCAGAATACACAAAAGAGGATGATTCTTTAGGGTGTGCGAAGCTGGTGGTATTCTGTAATGCACCGGATGACAACCCGTTCATGGCCGGTGCGTTCCACGGCGTAACGGAAGCTGACAAAATCATTAACGTAGGAGTCAGCGGTCCCGGTGTCGTGAAGACTGCACTGGAAAAAGTGCGGGGAGAAAGCTTTGAAGTGCTTTGTGAGACCATTAAGAAAACGGCATTTAAGGTTACCCGTGTAGGGCAGCTTGTGGCAAAGGAAGCTTCCAGAATGCTAAATGTACCTTTTGGCATCGTGGATCTGTCTTTAGCCCCCACACCGGCAATCGGAGACAGCGTAGCGGATATTCTGTGTGAGATAGGTCTGGAATATGCAGGAGCACCCGGTACGACGGCAGCACTTGCCCTGTTAAACGATCAGGTAAAAAAAGGCGGTGTAATGGCGTCTTCTTATGTAGGAGGTCTTTCCGGTGCTTTTATTCCCGTCAGTGAAGATCAGGGAATGATTGATGCCGTTATGGCAGGTGCATTAACCATTGAAAAGCTGGAAGCTATGACATGTGTATGCTCCGTGGGACTGGATATGATCGCAGTACCCGGCGATACGAAAGAAAGCAGTATTTCCGGTATCATTGCCGATGAAATGGCAATCGGCATGGTGAACCAGAAAACCACCGCAGTGAGAATCATTCCGGTAATCGGAAAAGGCGTGGGAGAGAAGGTAGAATTTGGCGGTCTTTTGGGATATGCGCCGATTATGCCGGTGAATACCTTCTCCTGTGAGAATTTTGTGAACAGAACCGGAAGAATACCGGCTCCCATTCACAGTTTTAAGAATTAGCAATTCAATTAAGATCAGATACGGATTACGGGACGGCTGAACTCATGAATCATGGGGCAGCCGTCTTTCTGCATGCGTACGCTTTCATATAAATGAGCTGCATAAAGATCTTTTGAAAGACACTGCTTTGCTTCCTCCTTATTAAGACTATCCGCATCCTTTTTCCTTGCAATGACAGGTATTTCCCCGGCTGACAGAAGGTTAAGAACCGGTGAGGCCGACTCCCGAAAGCCTAACAGACGGGCATAAGGAGAAAAGAGTGGAATCTGCGTGTCCTGAATGGAGAGCAGGATGTGCAGCATGGTTCGGTATACACGTGTCAGTGTCAGATCTTTTGTTTTTAATATATTTTCACAATAGTCGGAAAAAGAGGTAAAGGAAAAAAGTGTATTCCGGATCTTGTCGGAAAGATCTTTGGAAACATCCAGGTAAGCCGTATAGCCTTCCGTATGAGAGGAGAGAAGCTTTTCCAAAAGGATAGGCGAAAAATCATCTGCGCACAGGGCAATTTTTTTCTCACAGGTCTCACTGAATAACGGGAAGCATTCTTCCGGAATATATTCCTTAAGATCATATTCTCCATGAAGCATCCGTTCCCGAAGTGCCATGGCGGAGCAGAAACTGCCTTTTTGCAGAGTCCGGGACAGATAGCCTTCTCCTTCGCGTTTGATGGTAAAGGGTGTCATGACCTGCTTTCCCTTAAGAGTAAGCCCGGACAGGGCTTTCAGGTACTCAATGCCAAGGATATTGTTGGGGGAGGCCAAAACCTCCTGTGTGACGTTTAAACAGCCGGAAAGAGCGGCAGCCCTTGCTGCAGGATAGGAAAGACCGCTTTTTAAGAGAGAGGAAAGCCTGCTTTTATAGGCGGGCGGTTCTGAAAGCAGAATATCTGCAGCTTCCTGCAAAGGGGTGAGATCTCCGCATTCACTGCCGAAGCACAAAGCATCCACGCCTAAAGCGTTTAACAGGGATACGGCACCCATGGCAAAGGTTTCCGCACTGGCTGTGGCATAGACTACGGGCAATTCTATTACCAGATCCGCTCCGGCAAGCAGTGCCATCCGGCAGCGGATGTACTTATCAAAAACGGCGGGAGTGCCCCGCTGGGTAAAATCGCCACTCATGACTACTATACAATAATCAGCACCGGTAATTTCCCGGGCTTTATTCAGCTGATAGAGATGACCGTTATGAAAGGGATTGTATTCGGCAATGATACCTACGGTTTTCATAAAAGACTCCTTTTATTCTTATATTTGTATCGCAAAACATACAATTTTACATGTATTTTTGCTTGTATACAAAAACTGTATTTAGTATAATATATGTTAGATTATTTGCATAGTGGGAAAGGAGAAGAAAATGTCATACATAGATCTCATTAAAGACAGGGCAAAGGTAGATAAAAAGACAATTGTGTTACCGGAGTCAAACGATAAAAGAACGCTGATAGCTGCCGCCAAGATCATGGAAGAAAAAATTGCGGATATCATTATGATCGGTGACGAAGAAAAAATCATGGATGGCGCCGGCTGGCTGGAAGTGGACCTTAGCGGTATCACAATCATCAATCCCAAAACAACAGAAAAGCTGGACGAATACGTCAATCTTTTGTACGAAACCAGAAAAGCAAAAGGGATGACACCCGAGAAAGCAAGAGAAATCCTGTTATCGGATTATCTTACCTTTGGTATTGTAATGGTGAAAAACAACGATGCTGACGGTATGGTGGCAGGTGCCTGCCATTCCACGGCCGATACGCTGCGTCCGGCACTGCAGATATTAAAGACTGCACCGGGGGTTAAACTGGTATCTGCATTTTTCATTATGGATACGGTTATGAAGGATCTGGGCGAAAACGGAACCTTTTTATTTGCTGACTGCGGTCTGAACCAGGATCCCACACCGGAAGAACTGGCAGCGATTGCGGATACTTCCTCCAGAAGCTTTAAATCCCTGATCGGACCGAAACCTGTGATTGCCATGCTTTCCCATTCCACAAAGGGCAGTGCAAAGCATCCGCTGGTCGATAAAGTAGTAGAGGCAACAAAAATTGCAAAAGAAAAATACCCGCACCTTGTGATTGACGGCGAACTGCAGCCGGATGCAGCCCTGGTTCCAAGCGTGGCTAAATTAAAGGCGCCCGGCAGTGCAGTGGGAGGAAAGGCAAATGTTATGATCTTCCCCAATCTGGATGCCGGCAATATCGGATACAAATTGGTACAAAGACTTGGCGGTGCAGAGGCATACGGACCTATGCTGCAGGGGATTGCAAAGCCTGTCAATGATCTTTCCAGAGGATGTTCGTGGGAGGATATCGTAGGAGTCGTAGCGCTGACAGCCGTACAGGCACAGCTTGTATAAAGAAAGGCCGCAGATGCGGCAGAAGGTGGGAAATTATGAATATACTGGTTATTAATTGCGGCAGCTCTTCCTTAAAGTTCCAGTTAATAGAAGCGGAAAGCGAAAAAATGATTGCAAAGGGAATCTGCGAACGAATCGGAATAGAAGGAAGTCAGATTTGTTATACACCTGCCGGAGGAGAAAAAGAAGTTACGGTTTCTCCCATGAAGGACCATACGGATGCCATCCGCCTGGTATTAAATGCCCTGACCAATGAAAAGACCGGCGTGGTAAAAGATTTGAGTGAAATCGGTGCCGTAGGTCATCGTATTGTGCATGGCGGCGAAAAGTTTTCCTGTGCAACCGTTATTAATGATGAGGTATTGCAGGCTATCGCAGAATGCAATGATCTGGCGCCGCTTCATAATCCGGCCAATCTCATCGGTATTGAAGCCGTAAAGAAGCTGATGCCGGACACACCCATGGTTGCAGTTTTCGATACGGCATTCCATCAGACCATGCCCAAGAAGGCATATCTTTACGGACTGCCGGCTTCCTATTATGAAAAATATAAAATCAGAAGATACGGATTTCACGGTACCAGCCATTCTTACGTAAGTAAAAGAGCGGCAGAGGTGCTTGGAAAAAATTATGAGGATTTAAAGATTATTGTCTGTCATCTTGGAAATGGTGCCAGTGTATCCGCAGTAGACCACGGAAAATGTGTGGATACTTCCATGGGACTTACCCCGCTGGAAGGTCTGATCATGGGAACCCGATCAGGTGACATTGATCCTGCCATTATCGAGTTTATTGCGCATAAGGAAGGTAAAAGTATTGATGAGATCATGACTGTATTAAATAAAAAGTCAGGTCTTTTGGGAATGTCGGATTATCTTTCTTCCGATTTCAGGGATCTGGAAGCAGCTTATGAAGAAGGAAATGAAAAGGCAGTTACGGCAGTAGAGGCATTTGCTTATCGCGTAGCCAAATATATCGGTGCTTATGTGGCAGCCATGAACGGCGTGGACGTCATCTGTTTCACTGCCGGCGTCGGAGAAAACGCTTCTTTTCTGCGTACCATGATCTGCAACAATTATCTGACCTATCTTGGCATCACCCTGAATGAGGAAGCCAATGCAAAGCGCGGAGAAGACATTACCATTACGACCAAAGACAGCAAAACAACGGTGATGGTGATTCCTACCAATGAAGAACTTGCAATCGTAAGGGAGACTTATCGTCTCGTAAAGTAAAACAAAACGTAAAACGAAAAGTAAAATAAAAATTTTGTTGACAAAGTAATCGTCCGAAGTTATACTATACAAGTGTGTGAAAACGAAAGTGTATCTTTGGATGTACTTTCGCCGGGAGCAGACTATGTTATTGAATTTGACTGATGTATTCACAACAGAAGGCAAGGTTCGTACAGAATCCGTTACAATGAAACAGGATACATTCAAGAGCCGTATGGGTGAATTCTCCATTATTGAGAAAACGCCTCTGGAGCTCACCATTACCAACGAGGGAATGGGAAAGGCTGTTGTCAGAGGGCATGCAGTGTTAACCCAACTGATGAACTGTGACAGGTGTTTAAAGGATGTAAAGGTTCCTGTTGAGCTGGATTTTGAAAGAATGATTATTTCCCCCGATGTGACGGATGACCGGTTAAAGGAAGACAGCGATCAGGATATTATGGATGGCTATCAGCTTAACATAGATGTACTGGTATACAACGAGCTTTTAATGAACCAGCCTGAAAAGGTACTTTGTAAGCCGGATTGCAAAGGAATTTGTATGAAGTGTGGCAAAGACCTGAATGAAGGGGAATGCGGATGCGATACATTTGTACCGGATCCCCGCATGGCGGTATTACAAGATATCTTTAACGCAAATAAGGAGGTGTAACGATGTCTATTTGTCCTAAGAATAAATCTTCCAAAGGTAGAAGAGATAAGAGAAGAGCAAACTGGAAGATGACCGCTCCAACATTAGTTAAATGTGAGTGTGGTGCTCTGATGATGCCTCATAGAGTATGTAAAGCATGCGGCAAGTACA
>JBJFCA010000145.1:0-2905 GCA_051888725.1 Lachnospiraceae bacterium | reverse complement strand
GAAGATGTACAGACAGCGCAATCCCCCAGCTTCCGCCTCCCAATATACTGATTTTTGCCATATTCTACCTGCTCCTTTCAGTAAATAATACCTCTTATTCCTCTTTATTCTTCTTTGTCAGATAGGTCTTTCTCTCAGTACCTTTCACGAGTCTTACAATATTGGCTCTGTGTTTCCAATAGGCCATCACCGTTAAAAAGGCTGTAATCACGTACATCTCAATCAGCGTTGCCTGACTCAGCTGTCCGAATACCCCCATTTGACCACTGACCACCATCTGAATCATGAAGCCTGCATATACAAGTAATGAGCCCAGGGAAACATAATGGGTCAGAAAAAATGTACCGAAAAACAACGCCACACCTACCGGAATAAAATACGGATGGAAAGAAAGCACCAGTCCGGCAGTTGCTGCAATTCCTTTACCTCCTTTAAAATGCATGTAAAAAGGATAATTATGTCCTAAAATCACGCCTGTCGCCGTGTAAAGTGCAAACAGATATACATATTCCGGATGACTCTGACCAAATAGCATTTTGGTTAAAAAAATGGCAATCATACATTTTAAGCAGTCGCCTGCAAGGACAATAAGTCCCGCTTTGGTACCCAGTACCCGCAACGCATTCGTGGTACCGGAATTGCCGCTTCCATGCTCCCTGATATCAATTCCGTGTGCCTTGCCATAGAAAAATGCAGTCTGAAACAGACCGAAAACATAGCCGATTATTAAGCAGAAAATCCTTTGTGCAATCATTGTTCCTTGCCCTTTCTCTCTCGTATAATAAACCGAAGCGGCGTCCCCTTAAAACCAAAGGTCTGCCGGATCTGGTTCTCGATGTATCTTGTATAGGAGAAATGCATCAGCTCCTTGTCATTGACAAAAATGACAAAAGTAGGCGGCTTTACGGAAGCCTGTGTAATATAAAAAAGTTTCAGTCTCTTTCCCTTGTCCGTGGGCGGCTGCTGCATGGCAACTGCCTGTGTCATAATTTCGTTTAAGACACCTGTCTGTACTCTCATGGCATGATTTTCACTTACCATATCGATGGTTTCAAACAGCTTCGGCAACCTCTGACCGGTCTTTGCGGAAATAAACAGAATCTCCGCATACTGCATGAAGGATAGGGTATTGCGGACTTTTTCCGTAAAACGGTACATGGTCTTGTCATCCTTCTCTACCGCATCCCACTTGTTGACGGCAATAATCACGGCTTTGCCTCTCTCATGGGCAATCCCTGCAATCTTGGCATCCTGTTCGGTCACACCCTCCACGGCATCAATGACAAGTACTACCACATCTGCACGCTCCACTGCTCCTACGGTACGCACGATCATATAATGCTCCAGATCTTCCTTTATTTTATTTTTTCTTCTAAGACCTGCGGTATCAATAAAGACATAATCTCTTCCATTGTATGTCACGTCTGTATCCACGGCATCTCTGGTAGTACCTGCAATATCTGATACAATCAGGCGGTTCTCACCGAGCATCCTGTTAATAATGGAGGATTTGCCTACATTCGGTTTTCCTACAATGGCAACCCGGATTCTGTCATCTTCTTCCGAAGTATCCGCATGCTCCGGGAAATAGGCAATCACCTGGTCTAACATTTCACCGAGTCCCAGCTTGTTGACAGAGGAAATGGGATAAGGTTCCCCGATGCCGAGATTATAGAATTCGTAGACGTCATTGCCGTATTTTGTAAAACTGTCTACTTTATTGACAACGAGCACAACCGGCTTATGGGAACGTCTTAACATATCTGCTACTTTGGCATCCGCATCCACAAGTCCCTGCTTCACATCTACCATAAAAATAATGACATCTGCCGTATCAATGGCCATCTGTGCCTGTTCCCGCATCTGGGACAGAATGATGTCCTTGCTGTCCGGTTCAATACCGCCCGTATCAATCATGGTAAAAGTTTTGTCAAGCCATGTAATATCTGTATAAATCCGATCCCTGGTAATACCCGGCGTATCTTTTACAATGGAGATTTTTTCTCCCGCAAGTGCATTGAACAGAGTAGATTTTCCTACATTCGGCCTGCCCACAACCGCTACGATGGGTTTTTGCTTTCTGTCACTCATCCGTCTTCCTCCTTATTCCGGAAAGAATACTTTTTACAAATTCACAACCACTTGATTTTACAATATCTGTCTTTACTTGTAAAGCATTTTGCAGATCAGACAGATGCATATCATCCAAGAACAGATCATCTTCCAGACGCAGACAATTCTCCGGCAGAAGCAAAAGATCACCCAGCTCTTTACCCTGAAGCTGCCTTAAAATATCCTGTCCGGTCAAAAGACCCGATACCGTAATCCTCTCGCCAAAAAAATCGTTTCGGATGGCAAAGGTCTGTATTTTAATCCCGGGAAATGCTTCTTCCACTTCCGCGGCTGCCTGTAAAATATAAGGATACATCAGTTTGCCTGTGACAAGGGAAATGACACCGGTATAATGTTCATCCGTAAGCTTTCTTTCCTTTTGAAGCTGTTTCATGTAATCATGAAATTCATTTAAAAACAGCCTGACCATTCCCACACCGTTTTCTAACTGCAGATAACCGTCATACCTTTCTTCCTCCGGCATTTCCCTCTCCGCCAGAATATACCACTCATCACTGGCATGAATAAAATGATTTCCGTATTCCGGATATATTTTTTGCTGCCATCCTTCAATCTGATCAATGACCTTTTCCGCATCTTTTTTTGTAAACGGCTCCAAAGGATACAGACCGTCCCGATACCTTGACAATCCTACCGGCACCACAGAAACGCTCATAAGGTGAGGCAGGTATTTCGTAAGTTCGCGGATACTGTAGTCCAGCTCGTTTCCGTCATTCACACCCCTGCAAAGAACAATCTGCCCATTCATTTCAATGCCTGCTTCATAAAGTTT
>JBJFCA010000144.1:0-2925 GCA_051888725.1 Lachnospiraceae bacterium | reverse complement strand
TAAATCTCCGCAAAATATGCCGCATAATTGATGGAAAATGCAATGATGACCGCCACGAAGCGGTATCCCGGCCCGATTTTTACCTTAAACAGAATAGACGGCCCGAAGTAAATCACAAAAAGCTGTAACATCAGAGGCGTACCTCTCATGATGGATATGTAAGCTTTTGTCACCGACCGTACCACTACATTCTTTGCCATTCTGCCAAAGGCAACGACCAGCCCGAGGGGCAGGGAAAACAACAGGGTCAGTGCAAAAATCTCTATGGATACCAGCATCCCTTTTGCCAGTTGAAATAACATCATCTGTATACTCATATCTGTTTTTTGCTCCTTTCCGTACCCTGTTGTATTTCCTGTTATGTTACAATTACTTTCCTAAGCAGACGCTGTCTGTCAGTCCCCACTTATCAGCGATCTTGTCAAATGTACCGTCCTTTACCATCTCCTGCAGAGTGCTTTCCACTTTGTCACGGAGTTCTTCATTACCGAGTTTGAAGCCTACTGCATACTGCTCTGTTGCAAGCTTCTCATCAAGAATCACGTAGCCGTCACCTCTGGAAGAAATCTGGTAATCCGCAACACCGATATCCATGGCTACGGCATCCAGTGCACCTGCCTCCAGATCTAAGAACGCCGTATTGTAATCTGCATATTCGGTCAGACTCTTAAAGCTGTTTTTTAATTCGCTGTTTGCTTCTTCATTCAGTGCGCTGAGTGCGGAAGAATCTGCCTGTACGCCCACTGCCTTGTCAGCAAGGTCTTTAAGGGTGTTAATACCGGAATCAGATGCTACCACAAATACCTGGCTGTTATCCACATAGGGAGAAGTCCATGTATATTCGTCCTCTCTGCCGTTTATGGTAAAGCCGTTCCAGATACAGTCAATATTGCCGGTGGAAAGCTCCATATCCTTTGAGTTCCAGTCAATGGGACGCTTTACAAGCTCCCAGCCGTTTCTGGTGCAAACCTCGGCTGCCAGATCCAGGTCAAATCCTACATATTCCCCGTTGTCATCCATATAGCCGTAAGGGGGAAATTCTGCATCAAAACCTACCGTGAAAGTCTTGCCTTCACTCTTTCCGCATGCAGTAAGCATAAGACTTAAAACTACTGCCAAAAGTAAACTGATTTTCTTCTTCATAAGCTCCTCTCTTTCCGTGCCGCAAACGGCACTGTAACGCCTGTACCGGCACTCTGCCATAGTATCACGATAAAGTGCCTCTGTCAAATAAATTCCTTGAAAAATACACTTCTTTATGTATAATAGAATACGGACCAAAAAAACAAGAATAACAGGATATATGAGGGTTTTAAGATGATTAGTGCAAACAATGTGACCTACCGTGTAGGAAAGAAAGCTTTATTTGAAGATGTAAACATCAAGTTTACGGAAGGCAACTGTTATGGTTTGATCGGTGCCAACGGTGCCGGAAAATCCACCTTCTTAAAGATTTTGTCCGGCGAACTGGACACCACAAACGGTGAAATCTTTATCACTCCCGGACAGCGTCTTTCCGTTCTGGAGCAGGATCATTTCAAATATGACGACTACACCGTACTCGACCTTGTCATTATGGGAAATGAGCGTCTTTACCAGATTATGAAGGAAAAGGATGCCATTTATGCAAAAGAGGATTTCACGGATGAAGACGGTATCAGAGCCAGTGAACTGGAAGCAGAATTCGCAGAGATGGACGGATGGGAAGCCGAATCCAATGCTGCTTCGCTTTTAAACGGTCTGGGAATCGATACCTCCCTGCACTACTCTGTGATGAAGGATCTGAACGGTAACGAAAAAGTGAAGGTACTGCTTGCCAAAGCCCTGTTTGGCAACCCGGATATCCTGCTTTTGGACGAACCGACAAACCACCTGGACTTAGACGCCATCCAGTGGC
Source organism: Lachnospiraceae bacterium (assembly GCA_051888725.1). GTDB lineage: Bacteria > Bacillota > Clostridia > Lachnospirales > Lachnospiraceae > Acetatifactor. The sequence continues at coordinate 1,028 of JBJFCA010000144.1, read as the reverse complement.
TTGAGGATTTCCTGATCGATTTTGAAAATACGGTGATTGTAGTATCCCATGACCGTTACTTTTTAAATAAGGTCTGCACCCAGATTGCGGACATCGATTACGGCAAGATTCAGCTTTACGCCGGCAACTACGACTTCTGGTATGAATCCAGCCAGCTTTTAATCAAGCAGATGAAGGAAGCAAACAAAAAGAAGGAAGAGAAAATCAAGGAACTGCAGGAATTCATTTCCCGTTTCTCCGCCAACGCTTCCAAATCCAAACAGGCTACTGCCAGAAAACGTGCCCTGGAAAAAATTCAGCTGGATGAGATTCGTCCTTCCAGCCGTAAATATCCTTACATTGATTTCCGTCCCGACAGAGAGATCGGAAACGAAGTCTTAAGCGTGGAGCATCTGACAAAGACCGTAAACGGTGTCAAGGTCTTAAATGATATCTCCTTTATCGTAGGCCATGATGACAAGATTGCTTTCGTAGGCGGCAACGAGCTTGCCAAGACCACTCTCTTCCAGATCTTAACCGGTGAAATGGAGCCGGATGAAGGAACTTATAAATGGGGCATTACCACCTCCCAGGCATATTTCCCCAAGGACAATACGAAAGAGTTTGACTGTGATCTTACCATTGCAGACTGGCTCACCGGCTACTCTCCCGTTAAGGATGTCACTTATGTGAGAGGTTTCCTCGGCCGTATGCTGTTTGCAGGTGAAGACGGTGTCAAAAAAGTACGTGTGCTTTCCGGTGGTGAGAAGGTAAGATGTCTTCTGTCCAAGATGATGATCAGTGGTGCGAACTGTCTGATTTTAGACGAGCCCACCAACCATCTGGACATGGAATCCATTACTGCCTTAAACAACGGTCTGATTAAATTCCCCGGTGTGGAACTGTTTGCCTGCCATGACCATCAGTTTGTGCAGACAACCGCCAACCGTATCATGGAAATTCTGCCGGACGGCAGCCTGATTGATAAGATCACCACCTACGATGAGTACCTTGCAAGTGATGAAATGGCAAGAAAACGTACCGTATAC
>JBJFCA010000143.1:0-2932 GCA_051888725.1 Lachnospiraceae bacterium | reverse complement strand
TCGTATTCCGTCGCATCAAAGTTATCAATGTTCGCATACAATACGAAAAAGGCATAGGTATTCCACAGTGTTCCTAAGAATTTCCGCTGTCCTTCCGTTACCGCTTTATCATGAAAACGGTTCGGCAGCCACGGTGCACTGTTAATATAGAAATACCAGCGGATTGCATCAGCGCCGTGCTTTTCCAGTGCATCAAACGGATCTACTGCATTTCCTTTGGATTTGCTCATCTTCTGTCCGTTCTCATCCTGTACATGTCCCAAAACGATAACATTTTCATATGGCGCTTTATTAAAGAGAATCGTAGATTCTGCCATCAGAGAATAGAACCATCCTCTAGTCTGGTCTACCGCCTCAGAAATGAATTTAGCCGGGAACTGACGTTCAAATACTTCTTTATTTTCAAATGGATAATGATGCTGCGCAAACGGCATTGCCCCAGAATCAAACCAGCAGTCAATAACCTCAGGTACACGGTGCATAGTCTTGCCACAGTCCGGACAGGTGAAAGTCACTTCATCGATATACGGACGATGCAGTTCTACCTCTGCGTCTTTCGGATTTCCGCTTCTCTCAGCAAGCTCTGCCCTGCTTCCGATACATTCCTGGTGTCCGCACTCACATTCCCAAACCGGGAGCGGTGTTCCCCAATAACGGTTTCTGGAAATACCCCAGTCCTGGATATTCTCCAGCCAGTCACCGAAACGTCCTTTACCGATGGATTCCGGAATCCAGTTTACAGTATTGTTGTTGCGGATCAAGTCATCCTTAACCTCGGTCATTTTAATAAACCAGGATTCTCTTGCATAGTAGATAAGTGGTGTATCACATCTCCAGCAATGCGGATATTCATGTTCGAATTTCGGTGCCTCAAACAGCAGTCCCTTTTCATCCAGATCTTTTAAGACCATCGGATCTGCTTTCTTTACAAATACACCGGCATACGGAGTCTCCTCGGTCATCTCACCTTTACTGTTTACCAACTGCACAAACGGAAGGTCATATCTTCTGCCGACCTTTGCATCATCCTCACCGAAAGCCGGTGCAATATGAACGATACCGGTACCGTCTGTCATGGTAACGTAGGTGTCGCATACAATGTAATGTGCCTTTTTATGCTGTTTTTCAATGATATCCTTTGCACAGTCGAATAACGGCTCATATTCTTTTCCTTCGAACTCGATTCCTTTTTTCGTCTCCAGAATCTCGTAAGCCTTTACTCCTTCTTCCTCGTTTCCGAGCTTACCAAGCACCTTATCTAACAGTGCTGCCGCCATATAATAAGTATAGCCGTCTGCTGCCTTTACCTTACAGTAATCTTCATCCGGGTTCATACAAAGGGCAACGTTACTCGGCAATGTCCACGGTGTAGTGGTCCATGCCAGGAAATATGCATCTTCGCCCACCACTTTAAAACGTGCGATGGCAGAGCGTTCCTTTACAGTCTTATAGCCCTGTGCAACCTCCTGTGCAGAAAGCGGAGTCCCGCAGCGCGGGCAGTAAGGTACGATTTTAAAGCCTTTATATAACAATTTTTTATTCCAGATTTCCTTTAATGCCCACCATTCGGATTCGATAAAATTGTTGTCATAGGTAACATACGGATTATCCATATCTGCCCAGAATCCCACGGTACCGGAGAAATCCTCCCACATACCCTTGTATTTCCATACGGATTCCTTACATTTTTTAACGAAAGGCTCCATACCATATTCTTCAATCTGCTCTTTTCCGTTTAAGCCAAGCATTTTTTCCACTTCCAGCTCTACCGGAAGTCCGTGGGTATCCCATCCTGCCTTACGCGGTACATAATTGCCCTTCATGGTCTGATAACGCGGAATCATATCCTTGATAACACGGGTAAGCACATGTCCGATGTGCGGTTTTCCGTTTGCGGTAGGCGGTCCGTCATAAAACGTATACGTCGGTCCCTCTTTTCTGGAATCCATGCTCTTTTTAAAAATATCATTCTCTTTCCAGAATTTTTCTGTCTCTTTTTCCTGTTCTACAAAATTCGTGTTTGCCTGAACTTTGTTGTACAACATACTGCTTTCCTCCTAGATTTTCTATGATAGAACAAAGTCTTTCCTATGATATAAAAAATCCCTCCATCCTGTAATAGGACGAAGGGATATCATTCGTTTACCACCTGTTACATTGTACTTGGTCTCCCGCATACAAGGCTCCCATAACGGGGGAACATCCGTCGGTGCTTACTTCACGCTTCAGCCCGCAGCTTGGAAGTGATTTTCACATATTTTCTACTCGCACCGGCTCCCACCTGCCCGGCTCGCTTTGCCTTTCTAAAATATGCTACTGTCTTCGTCATTGCCTTTTCATTTTATTAACGTTAAAAGTATAAAGCCTCAAAATTTTCTTGTCAAGGATTTTTTCTTATAAGTCAAACGTATCATAGAAATTATCTTCAAATTCTTCTTCCCACTCATAATATGGAATATCATAAGAATATGTCAGACTCTCATCAATGACACCGATTGAAATCAGAACCCAGAATATAACAAAGCATACAATCGATGCTGCTCCGGTAACCAGTCCAGCAACTGCCATTCCTTTTTTGCCGCCTTTCACAAGCTGTACGATAGCAAGCACAATGGCTGCAATGGCAAGTGGAATGTTGATGCAGGTACAAAACAGCACCAATGATATGATACCAAGTATCATAGCTGCAATACCGAATGCCTTTGTCGGCTCTGCCGGAAGCTGATCGGCGGTAAGATACTGACCATATTTGAGATAGCCAACCGTCTTGACGGTCTTATCACCGTTGAGGAAGGTTGCGGAGAAGATTGTCGTATCGAGAATCTTTTCGCTGCAGCGGTTACAAATCAGATAGTAACCGGTTTCGTCCTCGAAGTGTTCTGCGTCGGTCAGGTCATGGCCAAGTGCAGCCTTTGTTTCCTTATCGTAGGTA
>JBJFCA010000142.1:0-14023 GCA_051888725.1 Lachnospiraceae bacterium | reverse complement strand
CTATCGGATTTATCAATACCGGGTTTGTGAAAAAAATGAAAGCGCTGGGGATTGAATGCAGGGTTTTCAATCCGTTCTTCCCGGGCTTCAATGTGTTTTTGAATAACAGGGATCACAGAAAGATTACCGTCATTGACGGTAAGGTAGGTTTTACCGGCGGATACAATCTTGCCAATGAATACTTTAATATTACGCATCCTTACGGAATGTGGAAGGATACCGGTATCCGACTGGAAGGGGATGCCGTCCGCTCCCTGACCGTGTCTTTCCTGGAGATGTGGAATTCCATGTCCAGGGCGCTGCCGGATGAAAAGGGGCAGGAGAAATATCTGGAGAAATATGATTATCAGGCAAAACAAAACGGGTTTATACAACCCTATGCGGATATTCCTCTTGACGATGAACAGGTGGGAGAAGAGGTCTATATCAGCATGGCTGAGAAAGCGGAAAACTACTGCTGGTTTATTACCCCGTATCTTATCATTACCGATGAAATGACCCATGCCCTTTCCCTTGCAGCCAAGAGAGGGGTGGATGTCCGGATCATCACACCGGGTATTCCGGATAAAAAACTGGTATACGGTATGACAAGGTCGTTTTACAATTCCCTGGTCAGAAACGGGGTGCGTATTTTTGAGTGGACGCCGGGCTTCTGCCATGCCAAGATGAGCGTGGCGGATGACTGTATGGCAACCTGCGGTACCATTAACATGGATTACCGGAGTCTGTACCATCATTTTGAAAACGGCTGTTTTCTGGCAGACTGCGAAGCAGTAACAGAAATCAGGCAGGATTTTGAACGGACATTTGCCGAGTGCCGGGAAGTGACGGAGCAGTACAGGAGCGGCAGAAGCGCCAGCTTGAGGCTGTGGCAGTTATTCTTAAGACTGTTTGCAGAACTGCTGTAAGCCTGCATATTGTGAAAAATGATATAAAAGTTATCTATTTTATAGAGAAATTTGGCATTTTCTTACTTGAATGATGGAACAATAAGAAGTATTATCACAAAGTAAAAGATTACACATACGAATGACTACGTATTCATGTCGGAAAAGAAAGGAGATGAATGGTAGATGGAAGATCTTGCGAGTAAACTGTTAGAGGAACTGAATTGTGAAACGGTGTTTACAATTCCTGTCCTTGGCGGCATCGGTGTTTCGGAATCAGTGGTCGTTACCTGGATTATCATGGCAATGCTGATCATTTTTTCCATATGTATGACCAGAAACTTAAAGGTGGAGAACCCGGGCAAGAGACAGATCGTCATCGAAACCTTTGTGTGCGGACTGCAGAACATTGTGAAAGGCTGTGTCGGAGAAGAAGGCAGCCGGTATGTACCCTATCTTGTAACAGTCATCATGTATATCGGTTTGTCTAACATTATCGGGTTACTTGGCATGAAGCCACCCACCAAAGACTTAAATGTAACGGCAGCCCTGGCAATCATGAGTATTATTCTGATTGAATATGCGGGTATTCACAAAAAAGGTACCGGAAAATGGCTGAAAAGCTTTACGGAACCGGTGGCAATTGTCACACCCATCAACATCCTGGAGCTTTTTATCCGGCCGCTGTCACTTTGCATGCGTCTGTTCGGTAATGTTCTGGGTGCTTTTGTTGTCATGGAACTGCTTAAGATGATTGTCCCCATAGCAATCCCGATTCCGTTCAGTTTATATTTTGATATCTTTGACGGATTCATACAGGCATATGTATTTGTATTCCTGACATCCCTGTTTATCAAGGAAGCAGTGGAATAACGTTCCAATTTATAAACCTATACTAAATCTATAAAAGAAAAAGGAGAATGATAAGATGAACACACTTATAGCAATCGGAGCCGCAGTTGCGGTATTTACAGGTATTGGAGCCGGTATCGGCATTGGTCTTGCAACAGGTAAGGCAGCAGATGCGGTAGCAAGACAGCCGGAAGCTGACGGTAAGATTTCAAAGCTTTTGATTTTAGGATGTGCACTTGCAGAAGCAACTGCCATTTACGGTTTCGTTATTGCGATTCTGATCATTTTGTTCTTGAAATAAACAGGAAGGCAGGAAAGAATTATGCTTAGACTCGATATTAATCTGGTCTTCACAATTGTAAATATACTGGTGCTTTTCTTATGCATGAAAATATTCCTGTTTAAGCCGGTGAACAAAGTTTTGGAGCAAAGACAGGCAATGGTCCGGAAACAGTTTGAAGACGCAGAGGAAGCACAGAAGAAAGCAGAGGAACTGAAAGCAGAATACGAGGCAAGTCTGGCAAATGCCAGACAGGAGTCTGAATGTCTGCTTGCAGAAGCCAGGAAAAATGCGGATGCGGAGTATGAGCGCAGAATGCAGGCTGCGGACGAAGAAGCAGCACTGAAAATGCAGAAGGCAGAAGAGAACATCAGAGAAGAAAAGGCAAGATCCATGCGTGATATGCAGGGCGAGATCAAGAATCTGGTGGTCAATGTTGCATCCAGGGTAGTTGGAGAACAGGTTTCTGCGGAAAACAGCGGGAAGCTCTATGATGACTTTATTGCAGAAATGGGTGAGAGAAAATGACACAGACATGGAATAAAAACCAGGGTCAGGATATGACTGCAGAGATTTTCTATGTTGTGCCGCCCCGGGAGGATCAGTTAATTAAGATCAGGGATTTCCTGAAAGAGAAATACCAGGCCCGGTCCATAGAAGTATCCATGCAGGAGGACAAGAATCTGCTGGGTGGCTTCGTCATCCGCATCGGCAGTGACGAATACGACTGGAGTATGCGCGGCAGACTGGAACAGATCGGCGAAAAACTCATGGAAGAGTCCGTCACGGCAGGCAGTATGGAAGATATCATCACCCTGTTTCGGACAGAAATCAGCGCATCCGCTTTTGATACGAAAGAACATGAAGTGGGCGTTGTGACCTGGATCGGTGACGGTATTGTGACCATCCGGGGGATTGATCACGCCATGTACGGGGAAATCGTGATTTTCGATACCGGCGTAAAGGGAATGGTACAGGATATCCGAAGAGAGGATATCGGCTGTATTCTGTTTGGGCGCGATACCGGTATGAAGGAAGGCACGAAGGTCATCCGAAGCGGTAAGAGAGCGGGTATTCCCGTTGGAGACGGATTCTTAGGCAGGGTTGTGAATGCCCTGGGAGAACCGATAGACGGCAGGGGTGAAATCGCAAGCAGTGATTATCGTCCCATTGAAAATGAAGCACCGGGTATTGCGGACAGACAGTCCGTATCCGTACCTATGGAGACAGGTATTCTTGCCATTGACTCCATGTTTCCCATCGGACGCGGACAGCGTGAACTGATTATCGGGGACCGCCAGACCGGTAAGACAAGTATCGCCATAGATGCAATTTTAAACCAGAAGGGCAAAGATGTCATCTGTATTTATGTGGCAATCGGACAGAAGGCTTCTACCATTGCAAGACTGACCCATACACTGAAAGAACACGATGCACTTTCCTATACCATTATCGTGGCCGCCACAGCCAGCGATCCCGCATCGCTGCAGTATATTGCACCATATGCGGGGGCTTCCCTCGGGGAATACTTTATGTATCAGGGCAGGGATGTGCTGATTGTATATGATGACCTTTCCAAGCATGCCGTTGCCTATCGTGCATTGTCCCTGCTTTTAGAGAGGTCTCCCGGACGCGAAGCCTACCCCGGAGACGTTTTCTATCTGCATTCCAGACTGTTGGAGCGGGCAGCCAGACTGACAAAGGAAGCGGGCGGCGGTTCCATTACGGCGCTGCCGATCATTGAAACGCAGGCAGGGGATCTGTCGGCCTATATTCCCACCAATGTCATCTCTATTACGGACGGACAGATTTTCTTAGAGAGCTCCCTGTTCTTTTCCGGTCAGAGACCTGCAGTCAATGTAGGACTTTCCGTGTCCCGTGTAGGCGGTTCGGCACAGACAAAGGCCATGAAGAAGGCAGCGGGCAGTATTCGTATTGATCTGGCACAGTTTCGTGAGATGGAGGTATTTACCCAGTTCAGTTCTGATCTGGATGAATCCACAAAGAAACAGCTGGAATACGGCAACGGACTGATGGAAATTTTAAAACAGCCTCTGGAAAGACCGCTTTCCATGGAGGAACAGGTCATTACTCTCTGTGCTGCCACCCATAAAAAATTTATGGGCATACCGAAAAAGGACATTAAGAAATTCCAGATGACGATGCTTGAGAGAATCAGGAGTTCGAATCCGGAAATTTATCAGAACCTGCATGAAGGCAAGGATCTGACGGAAGAAATAACGTCTCAGATACTTGCGGCAGTGGATGAGGTAAAGGAAACCCTGATTGGCTGATAAGCGTCAGGAAAGTGAAGAAGGGTGTGTGTTGCTATGGCAAGCGCAAAGGAAATTCTAACCAGAATATACAGTATTCGGGATACCATGAAGATTACCAGTGCCATGCACAGGATATCATCCGCAAAGCTTAAGAAGGCAAAGAAAATGCTGGATGCGGCAGATGACCATTTTTTTGCCATGCAGGAATCCGTAGACAGGATCCTGCACCAGCTGCCGGATTTGAGTGACCGGTATTTCGGTACGGATACACCGGAGGAGAAAAAAAGAGTCGGTTATCTGGTGGTGACAGCGGATAAAGGACTTGCCGGTGCTTACAATCAGGACGTGGAGAAGAGGGTGCAGAAGGAACTGGATGCAGATCCCAAGGCAGAGCTTTTTGTCATCGGAGAGGTCGGACGTCATTTCTTTGAAAAAAAAGGATATAAGATCCACAGGCATTTCCAGTATACTGCCCAGAATCCTTCCATTCACAGAGCCAGGGTCATTGCGGAAGAGATGCTTGTCCGGTACGACGAGGGCAGGCTGGATGAACTTTACATGGTATATACCCACAGTAAAAACGGGCTGGAGAGCGAGGCCAAAATGGTAAAGCTTCTGCCGTTTTCCCACAATGAGGAGGCTACGCAGCCGCAGGAAGAGATTACCTGTTATCAGCCCTCTCCCAAAGAGGTACTGGATGCCATTGTACCGAATTATGTGACAGGCTACATTTACGGGGCACTGGTAGAATCCTTTATGTGTGAACAGAATGACAGAATGATGGCTATGAAAGCAGCAACGGATAATGCGACAGCAATGCTCCATAATCTTTATATTGCTTACAACAGAGTCAGGCAGACCTCCATCACACAGGAGATTACCGAAGTCATAGCCGGTGCCAAAGCGCAGAAAAGGAAGAAGTCAAATGGATAAAGGAAGAATAGTACAGGTTTTAGGACCTGTTGTGGATGTAGAATTTGAAAACGGTGATCTTCCATATATCAAAGACGCACTGACCGTTGAAAATAACGGAAAAAAATGCGTCATGGAGGTTGCACAGCATGTCGGACATCATACGGTAAGATGTATCATGCTTTCGTCCAGTGACGGACTTTGCAGAGATATGGAAGTAACGGCAACCGGCAGCGGTATTAAAGTGCCGGTTGGAGAAAAGACACTGGGCCGCCTTTTTAACGTCACCGGTGAGACCCTGGATGGCAAGGAATCACTGGAGCAGGAAGAAAAATGGGTGATTCACCGGGAGCCGCCTGCATTTGCCGATCAGAGTCCCGCTGTAGAAATCTTAGAGACGGGAATCAAGGTGATCGACCTGCTTGCCCCCTATGCCAAGGGTGGTAAGATCGGTCTGTTCGGTGGTGCCGGCGTCGGCAAAACAGTGCTGATCCAGGAGTTGATTACAAACATTGCCACAGAACATGGCGGGTACTCCATTTTTACCGGTGTAGGTGAGCGTTCCAGGGAAGGTAACGACCTGTGGACGGAAATGAAGGCATCCGGTGTCATTGATAAAACTGCCCTGGTGTTCGGACAGATGAATGAGCCGCCCGGAGCACGTATGCGTGTAGCGGAAACAGGACTTACCATGGCAGAGTATTTCAGAGATGTTGAGCACAAGAATGTGCTGCTTTTTATTGACAATATCTTCCGCTTTGTACAGGCAGGTTCGGAGGTGTCCGCCCTTCTTGGCCGTATGCCTTCCGCGGTAGGATACCAGCCTACACTTGCTACGGAGTTAGGGGAACTGCAGGAGAGAATCACCTCTACCAAGGAAGGTTCTGTTACATCAGTGCAGGCAGTGTATGTGCCTGCAGATGACCTGACAGACCCGGCACCCGCCACCACCTTTGCCCATCTGGATGCCACTACGGTTCTTTCCAGAAAGATTGTGGAACAGGGTATTTATCCGGCGGTGGATCCGCTGGCGTCCACTTCCCGTATCTTAGAGCCTGACGTGGTGGGAGAGGAGCATTACCGGACAGCCCGTGCGGTACAGGAGATCTTACAGAAATACTATGAACTGCAGGATATTATCGCCATTCTGGGTATGGAGGAATTGTCTGAAGAAGATAAAATCACTGTTTTCAGAGCCAGAAAGGTGCAGAGGTTTTTGTCACAGCCTTTCCATGTGGCAGAGAATTTTACCGGCATTCCCGGCAAATATGTGCCACTGCAAGATACCATCCGCGGATTTCAGGCCATTATAAACGGCGAAATGGATGACTATCCGGAAGCTGCCTTTTTCAATGTGGGAACTATCGAGGATGTAGTGGAAAAGGCTAAGGAGATGCAGCAGGAGTAAGCAAAAAGGAGCAGGAAAAGCAGAATGAGCAGTTTTCATTTACGTGTCATTGCAATCGATAAGGTTTTTTTTGACGGGGAATGCAGACAGGTGATTGTCACCGGTACAGATGGTCTGTTTGGCATCATGGCGCATCATGAGAATGCGGTGATTGCACTGGTGGAAGGCTCATTGCAAATCGAGCTTACGGATGGCAGCTGGCTGGATGCCGCTTCCGGCATCGGACATGTACAGGTCATTCAAAACGAAGTGACTGTAATACTGGACTTTGCCGAGAAACCGGAAGAAATTGATGAAAAAAGAGCGAGGGAAGCAATGAACAGGGCTACGGAGGCCATGCAGCATAAACAGAGCATTCAGGAGTTCCATATGTCGCAGGCCAATATTTCCCGTGCCATGGCGCGCCTTGCGGCAAAAAAGCATATGCGGGACGGTTATCAATAAGTATCCGGTAAAAATAGTAGTTTAAGAGAAACTGCATGCAGCAATGTGTGCAGTTTCTCCTGTTTTATTGTAGGATTTTTACGATTGACGGCATGCCGTGTTCATGCTTAAATGAAAGAAAATGCATTGGAACGGAAGAGAATGGAAGCAAGAACTTGTAAACGGTGCCTCTTACGGGAATACGACGAGGCAGATTACCAGAATAAAATTGAACATGTCCTGAAGCTTATGGACAGCAGCGAAAAAGTCCGGGATACTCTCTATGAAGAGAGGTTACAGGTATGTAAGCAGTGTGACCGGCTGATACAGGGCACCTGCTTAAGTTGCGGCTGTTATGTAGAGCTAAGGGCGGCATCCAGGATGGGGAGCTGCCCTAAGGGCTACTGGTAACAATGAATGGAATGAGGAGGAAGCCATGTATAAACTGTATGTAAATCCAAAAGTAAAAAAAGGGCATATCAACAGAGAACTTCAGGGACACTTTTCGGAACATCTGGGCAGATGTATCTATGAGGGAATCTATGTGGGAGAAAATTCGCCCATCCCGAATTGCAACGGTATGAGAAAGGATGTGGTGGACGCACTGAAAAAGATGGGACTGCCGGTGCTTCGGTGGCCGGGCGGCTGTTTCGCAGACGAATACCACTGGATGGACGGCATCGGTCCCAAAGAAAACCGTAAAAAAATGATCAATACCCATTGGGGCGGTGTAGTGGAGGACAACAGCTTCGGCACCCATGAATACATGGAACTTTGCAGACAGCTTGGATGTAAAACGTATATCTGTGGCAATGTGGGAAGCGGCAGTGTGCGTGAAATGAGTGAGTGGGTGGAATATATGACCTTTGAGGGAACTTCGCCCATGGCAGACTTAAGGAAAAAGAACGGACATGAGGAAAGCTACCGGGTGGATTATTTCGGTGTCGGAAATGAAAACTGGGGCTGCGGCGGGAATATGACCCCGGAGTATTACGGCAATCTCTACCGCCATTATCAGACCTATGTGAGAACCTATGACCCGGGGAAACCCATCTGTAAGATTGCCTGTGGTCCGAACAGTGATGATTACAACTGGACAGAGGAACTGTTGCGAACCACTTTGAAAGGCGCACCGGGATCGCACGGGTTTATGGACGGGATGTCCTTACATTATTATACGATTCCGTTTGACTGGGAGCATAAGGGAAGTGCTACGGATTTTGATGAAAAAACATGGTATCGTACGCTGAAGAAGACGCTCTATATGGAGGAACTGCTAAAGCGCCATACGGCGATTCTGGACAGATTTGACCCGGAAGGACAGATTGGTCTTATGGTGGACGAGTGGGGCACCTGGTATGACTGTGAGCCCGGTACCAATCCCGGATTTTTATATCAGCAGAACACCATGAGGGATGCCCTCGTGGCAGCCATCAACTTAAATCTTTTCCAGAAGTACTGTAACAGGGTGAAAATGGCAAATATTGCACAGCTTGTCAATGTACTGCAGGCAGTGATTCTGACCGAGGGAGACAAAATGCTCCTTACTCCTACTTATTATGTATTTCAGATGTACCGCTGCCACCAGGATGCAACGCTGTTGGAAAGCAGCCTTCAAACAGACGAAATCGGCTGTGAAAAAGCCTGTAAAGTGCCAAATCTCCAGGAGTCTGTATCTATGGACAAAGACGGCCGGATCCACATCACGATCAATAATCTCTCGGTCAGTGAGGACTATGAAGTGGATACAGAGCTTGCGGATACTCTCATACAGCAGGTGGAGGGAAGGATTCTTGTAAACAGCATGAACGCCCACAATACATTTGCAGACCCGGATAAAGTGCATACACAGACCTTTTGCGGGGTGAATATAAAAGATTCCCATATGAGGTTTACCATTCCCGCATGCAGTGTGCTGCATCTGTGCGTAACGGTATAACACTTTTTCTTGCCATTTCAGGATAAATGAGATACTATTCAAACTAAGAATAGAAAGGATCTGGCAGGATGAAAATTTTTGATACTTCCATAGATATGAAGACAAGACAGTTTTATATATTTGCGGTGAGTGCCATGGTGGGTAATATCACAGGTTTTCTGGCAAATGCCGCCTTATTCGGGTTTTGCAGGCCCACCCGGTTTTGCGGAATCTGTGCACTGCTTGTCGTAATCTGCAGTCTTGTCGGCTGCTTCACAAAATATCGGAGAATCCCGACATATATTTTGATTGTACTGCTGGTATTCATTGAATTTCCGGCGATGTACTGGTGGTACGGATCCGGTACCCTTGTGTATTTGATTCTGGGAATTGTGGCGATTGCAGCTTTTGTACCCAGTATCAATGTGGTTTTTGTAGCGACACTGACAGTGTTATATGATCTTTTTGTGATATTCATGCGTTACTTAACGACTGCCGTGGAGGAAGAACTGACCAGACAGGCACTGCTGAGTGCTTCCGTTTCTTCTTACATGATTGCGGCATTCTGCGTCTTTCTGGTGGTGATGCTTCTGATCATGCAGCAGGAAAAACAGGCAGAGGAACTTCGTAATCTGACGGAAAAATTAAGGGATGCGGCAGAACATGATGATTTGACGGGTCTTTATAACCGGAGATACTTAAACGAGTATCTCACCAATCTGCAGAAGGGACCGAAAAGCGGCTTCTGTGCGGTACTGATCGATCTGGATCTTTTTAAGCAGATCAATGATGAATATGGACACGGTTACGGCGACCAGGTACTGGTAGCTTTCAGCAGAATTCTGGAAAAAAATGTGGAGGGACACGGCATCGCCACAAGATTTGGCGGAGAGGAGTTTATGCTCATTCTGACTGAGACGCTGGAAGAGGAAATACAGAGAATACTGTATAAAATTCGGGATGACTACAAAGCATATGCTGTCAGTGAGAAGGGAAAAGAGTTTTCCTTCAGCTGCGGTGTCGAGCTTTGTGAGAACACCATGGATACTTCAGAGATTTATCATATTGTAGATAAAAAGCTTTACAAAGCCAAAAATAACGGCAGAAACTGCATGCAGTTTTAAGACGACTGATAAAACGGAAAGGAATCATATGAAAGAATATAAGGAACAAAGATTTACGGGGGAAAGAGCCATGTTTCAAAGCAGGGATCTTTCTTTCCGTTACTGTACTTTTGCGGATGGGGAGTCTCCGCTGAAGGAAAGCAGGGATTTACTCATTGACAGGTGCCTGTTTCAGTGGAAATATCCGCTCTGGTACTGTGAAAATATAAAAGTAACCGACAGCACTTTTTTTGAAATGGCAAGGGCGGGTATCTGGTATACCAGGCATTTGGAGATGGAGAATATTACCTATGACGCACCCAAGGGATTTCGCAGATGTGTGGATCTGAAACTAAAGCACGTGACCATTCCCAACGCATCAGAAACATTGTGGAACTGCTGTCAGGTAACATTAAACGACGTCACCGCAAGAGGTGATTACTTTGCCATGGGCAGCAGCGGGATGGAAATAGAGAATTTTTCCCTCTCGGGAAATTATTCTTTTGACGGTGCAAAGGATGTGGTCGTGAAAAATGCCAGAATTCTTTCCAAGGATGCATTCTGGAACAGTGAGAACGTGACAGTTATGGATTCCTTTATCTCGGGTGAATATTTCGGCTGGAACTCAAAGAATGTCACCCTCATTAACTGTACCATTGAAAGTGAACAGGGACTTTGTTATATGCAGAATGTGAAGATGAAAGACTGCAGACTGTTGAATACAAACCTTGCATTTGAGTATTCTGCTGCAGACGCTGAAATCACAGGCGGCATTGACAGCGTAAAGAATCCGATTTCCGGCAGAATCTGTGCAGACCGGATCGGGGAGATCATTTTTGACAATCCGGATATGCAGAAGGAAAATACCGAAATACGGGTTACAAATAAGGAGTAGAGGTATGGACGCAACAAGGCAGTTTGATTTCGACAGGCTTTATGACAGAAGAAAAACCGGTTCCTTAAAATGGGACGTGAAAGAAGGAGAGCTGCCCATGTGGGTAGCGGATATGGATTTTCCAACCGTTCCCGAGGTAAGGGAAGCGCTGGAACAGAAAGCCGGGGAAGGCATTTACGGCTACTCTGTGGTGCCGGATGAATGGCAGCAGGTAATCTGCGACAGGTGGAAGAGAAGATATGGCTTCTCCATGGCACATGAGTGGTTAATCTTCTGTACCGGCGTGATACCTGCAGTGACCTGTGCGGTAAAACGTATGACCAATGTGGGAGACAATGTTGTGGTACAGACGCCGGTTTACGGTATTTTTTTCCATTCCATCGAAAATCAGGGACGACATGTGCTGGAAAATCCGCTCCGGTATCAGGAACAGAAAAAAGCCTATGAAATAGATTTCGAGGATCTGGAAACGAAGCTGGCACATCCTTTGACTACCATGATGATTTTGTGCAATCCCCAGAATCCTGCCGGTAATGTATGGAGCAAAGAGGAGCTTTCCCGTATTGGGGAGCTTTGTCAGAAGTATCACGTGACGGTGCTGTCTGATGAAATTCACTGCGAACTGACGGCACCCGGTATTACGTATACACCGTTTGCCTCTGTATCCGATGCCTGCAGGGATAACAGTATCACCTGTATTTCCGCCAGCAAGACCTTTAATCTGGCAGGACTACAGTCGGCAGCAGTGATCATTCCTTCCGAACGGATCCGCAACATCATGAACCGCGGATTGAATGCAGACGAAGTGGCAGAACCGAACGCCTTTGCCATGGCAGGGACCATCGCAGCATTCCGCCATGGGGATGCCTGGCTGGATGCACTACGGGAATACCTGTGGGACAACCGGAAAACCGCAGAAGCGTTCCTTGCAGATAACCTTCCCATGCTGACGGTAACATCCCAGCAGGCCACGTACCTTATGTGGATCTATATCGGTAATGTGACAGAGGATTCTACAAAGCTTTGCCGTTTTATCCGAAGCAAAACAGGACTTTACTTATCTGAGGGGGAAGAATTCCGCGGGAACGGCAGAAAGTTTATCCGCATGAATATTGCCTGCCCCCGGGAAAGACTGCTGGACGGGCTTTCCCGGTTAAAGAGAAGCATAGAGGCATTTACAGAAGACTGCACACTGCCAGAATAAGGAAAATCACCCCGCTGATGAGTCCGGGACGAACCGGGAGGCTGCCGGATATTTTCCAACCGAGACGGGCACCGAGGGAGACCGCAGTGATGCCAAACAGGAGAGAAAAAAACAAAACGGGCGGGAGAGCGGAGAGAGTAAGCATGGAGCCGAAGCCTGCCGCCAGACCATCCATGGAAACGGCGACGGCAAGACCGAATGCCTCTTTCGGAGAGATTCGTTTGGAATGGTCCTTATCGGCATGATCGGGTGTCTGTATGTCAAAAAATTTTATAATACCCAAAAAGAAAAGGGTTGCAAAGCCGATCCACTGCATAAGATGTGGAGGGATGATACCTGAAAAGAGAAGACCAAGCAGGATACCGGCACCGGTAAGGATACTGCAGGTCACAGAGATGATCCAGACGGAAAGTGCCGGAATCCGTATTTGACAGGTACCGGAGGAAAAGGCAGCGGCAAAGGCATCCAGGGAGAGAGACAGGGAGAGCAGTGCCGCTTTCAGGCAAAGTTGGAAGAAGGACATATCATCGCATCCTTTTTGGGGGCTTACTACATTATATGTAAAAAAAGAAGGGCAGTGCACGGGAAAGGAGAAAATCAAATGGAAGCAGTTCTGACAATTGATGATCTGTCATCAGGAAATACACCTGCTATTGTGGATTATCTGAAGGAGAAGGGAATATGCGCTACCATGTTTGCGGTGGGGCAAAATGTGGAAAGGTATCCCGAAGAAGCTGTCTATGCAGTCAAAAAGGGAATGACACTGGGAAATCACAGTTATTCCCATCCCGGGTTTAGCAGTCTTACCATGGATCAGGCGAAAGAGGAGATCGATAAAACCGAGGAGATCTTAAACCGTGTATATGAAACGGCAGGCGTGGAAAGAAGATACCGGCCTTTCCGGTTTCCCTACGGGGACAAGGGAGGCACTCTTAAGGACGAACTGCAACTGTATTTAAGAACACAGGGCTTCCATAAACTGAAGGACACACAGATATTTTATGCAGGATACGCAAAACAGGGGCTTCATGAAGATATTGATACTTACTGGACATTTGATTTTGCGGAATGGCAGATTCCTCATCACACGGGCTTTACGGAACAGGATGTATTTAAAAGAATGGATGAGGAAAACCCTGCGGACAGAGAGCAGCTGTTTACTCCTGACGCCAGTCATATTCTGCTTTTGCACGCACACGATGAAACGGAGGAAATCGTCCCCGGTTATTATAAACATTTCATTGATTATCTGCTGAAGAAGGGAATGCAGTTTCGAAAACCGGAATTTGAGATACAATAAAAAGAATATTCAGAAAATCAAAATGCCTGCAGGGGGGAGCCTGCAGGCATTTCGATTGTGTAAAAGGGGAATTCTTCCGGAATTTTGCTAATTAGCAGTTTCAATCTCTTGAAACAATTAAATCATAATACAAAAATCGACGGATGTCTACCCTTTTTTGCAAATTTGCATGAAAAATTTTAACAAAAAATTTACACGGAAATTTGCATGAAAAATTGCATCTCTTTTACGTTCAAAATTACATCTTCAGGAAATTTCCTTCTTCCTTTACTTCATCAGGAAGACCATTTCCCAGACTTTCCACGCGCTTTACAAGCAGTTCGTATTTATGCAGCTTCTGGCTCTGCCTGATCTGACGCCTGTCCAGAATATCCCGATAGATGGGATTTTCAGAAAGGCTGTCCCGGATCTGCTTTGAGAAGGTACAATATGTAAAGAGAATGTTACGGACCGGTTTGTTGAGCCTGGGAGAACCGCCGGATTCAAAGAGAATATAGGCAATATAGTCCCGGATGAACATTTCCTTGAAGCGGCCCCGTACCTTCTGCAGCCCTGCTTTGATGCT